>CAKVGW010000057.1 GCA_934747325.1 uncultured Candidatus Melainabacteria bacterium
ACGATTAAAAGAGGTAAAAATGGATCAAATTATTAAAGTAGCGTGGGAACTTAACGAAAACGCAGAAAACCGTTATAGATTGGTTTATGAAATCGCTGAACTTGCTAAAAAGTTAGTTGATGAAACTCAAATGAAAAAAGCCCGAGACGAGTTCGGATTTGAGGAAGCAGTTACAGATAATGCATATAAAAAGGAAAATCCTGTTGAACATGCAATTATGGTAAAAGCTTCTGAGTCAGATGATACTGAACTTGTAGGCTAGTTTAACATCTTTAATTAAAAAAGAACTTCCTATAAGGAAGTTCTTTTTTATTGGGCAGGTTTTTATAAGCCCCCACCCAAATTTCTAAATTTCGAGCAGCAAGCTCTCAATTTGAAATTTTACCCTCCCCCTATAAAAGGAGGGCAAAAAAGAAATATGTAACAATTTGTAAAAAGCATGGCAATTTTTTTTATTGACATTACTTAAGATGAAAGGAAGGTTGTAGTATGGACAAGCACAGCAAAAAATTAATGAACCTTAAATGGGGGTTGTAGAATTATGATGATTAATCCGGCTAAAATATATTCTACATTAGGAAACCCTAATTCACTTGTGCCATTGGGCGTAAAAGATATTTCAAGCTGTGTGGGCATGACAGCAGGTTCATACGCAACAGGAAAAGAAGAAGGTTTTGACAGATTTATTGACGAATTTGGAACAGAGACTTTATGGCTAGGCGGAATTCCATCTCTTAAATGGCTTTATGATAAAACTGTATTCAAAGCTTTTGGGTTAGACGCAAAAATCGACCCAAGAAACCTAAAAGACATGGAGATGTTTGAGAAGGCTAAAAAGTATGCGCCGACTGATGAAATAAAGAATAACTTAGAAAAAGCCGGCAAAAACAAAAGATTATTTAAGAACCTTGCAGCTACAAAGTTCTTCACTTCCACTATTATCGCTGCAGGCGCTTATATAGGTTTAACAAAATTAAAACAATACTATACCGACCAAAAAATAAGAAAAAATCTGATTAAAGAGTATCAAGCAGAAGTTAAAAAGAAAGAAGCTGAAAACAAACAGGACGTAACAAAAACTAAAGAACCATCGTTTAAAGGTTTAGGCAAAATTGTAGAAGAATTCGCATTTTCTCCTGTTAAAAACATGTATATTTTAGATGGTTTTATTACAGCGGAAAGGCTTAAGGACTCAAGAACATCTCAAGAATTCGCAGGATATGCAATTAAAGAAGGTTCTGTGCTTCTTTTCTTGTATTATGCAGGCAAAAGAATTCAGCAATTTATGGAAAATTCTGCAAAGAAGAACCACAACAAATCAATTACTTTAGATTCAAGAGTTTTGGAAAGTGAAAATTTGAAGAAAATTTTCCAAGATGGAAGCATTGAACAAAGTATCAAAGCGTTTAATAATGCAAAATCTTCAAACAGTAAATTGTATGAATTTTTACACGAAAATCCTGATAACGAAGTTGTAAAAATTGCAAAACAGTCTGACATACTAACAACTTACAAAAAAACAAATAAAATTGATTCAAGAGCGTTTGTAGATTTTGAAGAAGTTAAAGGTGTTAACGACAAACTTGCAGAATTGTACGGACAATATAAAGATGCGATAAAAAAAGGTGAAAGCACAGATAGTTTCTTTAATAAAGTTAGAAAATTGAAAAGAAGCTCTATTAACATGAACATAGGCGCTTGTGTCCTAGCATTAGGTGTTATAACTCCTGCAATAATGTTATTAAAGAGAATGACAGACAAATCAGGTCCTGAATTCCAAACAAAAAAAGAGATTAAGGAACAGTTGATAAAAGAAGGTGTTATTCAAGCTTAGAAACGATAAACATAAAAAAATAAAAAATGGCGGAATGCAAAGCATTCCGCCATTTTTAGACTTTATTAAAACCGACTAACCTAATTTTTCAATCAAGCTTGCGTGTTTTGACGCAAATTCTTTACCTCTTGCAATAATTGCAGCTTTTAATAATGCATGCAAATCAATTGGTTGAAGTTCTTGATAATTGTTTGGAAGTCTAAGTGACCAGTTTTGATCACCTGATGTTCCTGGTCTATTATATACATCATTAATTTGGAAATAATCAGTGAAGAACATTTGAACATTTCTTGCTTTTGATGCAAAAATTTCTGTTAATTTAACAAATCTCAAATATTCTTTATCTTGAGTAAGTCTAACAATAATATCATCTTTGTTTTCAGCTTCTGCAAACAAATCTTCAACAAGGTTTTTAGCGTGCAAATAACCTTCGTGAGTATTAATCATGCTTTCAGCCCACATAGAAATCGGTAAATTGTCGTGAGTACCAACCATGTTCCAAACGTGTTCAGTAATATTTTTACATCTGTATGGATGTTCAGGTTTTTCAGGAACTACAAACTGAGTTAATCTCATACCTTGCAATTCGTATTTCTTCATTACAGCGTCAACAGGGTTTGTTAAAGTACCTAAATCTTCACAAACAATTGCATTTTTATCCATACCGCATTCTTTTGCAGCTGCAATAACAATTTTTTCAATCAATCTGCCGTAAAGTTTAATTTGTTCTTCTGATAAAGTTTTAACTCTTTTTTCTTTATCTGCTTCTAGTGACCAATCTAAATCTTCATTTCTTGCAATTGCATATCTTGAAAGTTCAGGATGTTCAGGAGAAGAATATAATCTTCCAGCGCCTTCTTCGCACATTGGTTTTCTGCCAACTTTATAAACCCAAGGGTCAATCAAACCAACGATGTGGTCAATTCTAACACCACCAGGGTTTTCTTTGAACATTTTGTGGTAAAGATTTTTCATTAAGATGCCGCCTTCGCCCAAAGAACCGTCAGCATTGAACATTTTGTCAGGATCCATTACAGGGAAGCCCCAAGCTTGACCGTCTTTTGAGAAATAATCAGGAGGGCAACCTAAGTACCAACCTTCTAAGAATAATGATTGATAAGCCCAAGCATCTCTATCTGAAAATGCAACTTGACGGTCTGCAATCATTTTAATACCTTTTGATAACGCAAATTTCTTAGTTTCTTCGTTTTGAATTTCTAAAACAAATTGACAGAACTTGTAGAATTCTATTTCATCTTCGTATTTTTTTCTGATATCTGCAATTCTTGCTTCAGCGGCTTTCTTTTCTTCTTCTGATTTTGGATTCATCAAGTTTTTATCTGATTCATTTTTCCAAGTGTACCAAAAATCATTGTCATTTTCTAAAGAAAGTGCTTCATACAAAGAGTCATTATCCAACCAGAATGCATTTTCTTTTTTAAATTTTTCAAAATCTTTCTTCAATGAAGAACCGAAAAGTCCACCATGAATTTCTTTAAAATTATTCCAAGCTTCTTTAAGAGCTTCATTTTGAGCCTTCATAATATATGAATAAGCTGTTTTGCCTTGATTTTGGTTAGGATTACCTGCAACAACTTTTTCAAAGGTTTCTTGAGAAAGAATATTATCCCATTTTTTCTCTGTTAATTGTTTAAGGTCAATAAACAAAGGGTTGCCTGAGAAAATTGTACCTGTATAAGGTGAAGAGTCTGTGCTCTTAGTCTTACCCGCAGGTCCAAGTTGAATTGCGTTAAAAATCCCATGAGCATAGTCAATCAATCCGTGACCTGATTCAGAATTGAATGTTCCAAATCCTGTATCTTCACCATCTTTAGATGGAAAACTGCTTCCGTGAATAATTAATGCAAAATTATCTTTGCCAAGTGCTTTTAATGCTTCTGACACAAGTTTAGCGTCAGCTTTTTTTGATGTTAAACAGACCATAAATATTTACTCCTTATTTCTCTTCTGAAATTAAGTGTATCATTTACAAAATTTTATTTCAATAAATATAAAGGAGTTGTAACAATGTTTAGAGCGTAATAAATTTTTCCATAGCTTTTTTAAAGCCATCATTGTAAACCGTATCTGTTACATAATCCGCAATGGACTTCAACTCTTCAGTCGCATTACCCATCGCAACTTTTATTCCGCCTGCTTTTAAAAGCGCAATATCATTGTTTTGGTCGCCAATAGTCAAGGTTTCAGCCTCATCAATCCCCCAATATTTTTGCAAAAATTTAACTGCACAATATTTCGAACCTTCTTTGTTAGAAAATTCCAAAAAATAAGGTGTTGATTTAATTATGTACAAATCAGGAAAAACTTTTGGTAATTCTTTTTCGAATTTGTCAATTTTTTCAGGATGATTATAATCTATCGCAAGTAATTTATTTACACTATTTTTTTCTACATCACAAAAAGATTTTATTGTGTATTTTGTATGCAAATTATTGCAATAACGCTCGATTTCAGGACACTTTGATTCCGAATACAAAATATCATCATTATATAAATTCAAATGTATATTTTCTGACTTTGCCCAATCAATTACTCTTTGCGCTTGTTCTTCCGTCAGACATCTTTTATAAAGCGTTTCTCCATTATATTTTACTAGTCCGCCTTGATAAGAAATAACAGGAGTATCAAGTCCTAAATCTTGGGCAATAAGTTCAGCAGCAGCGTTCATTCTACCTGTAACAAGGACTACTTTAATCCCTTTTTGGCAAAGCTCTTTTATACATTTTTTCACACCTTCGGTAAAATTACCTTCCGGTATCAAAATTGTACCGTCAATATCAGTTGCAACAAGTTTTATCATAATAATTCCTCTTCAATCAAGATATCATGCCCGATATCCTGCATAAGTTCTAAATAAGAATAAAAGTGTCTTGACATTGCCGTCAAATATTGGCTCAAAACTTCTTGATGACCATTTTCGTTGATTACCAAATCGGTATAAGAGTTTTTGCCTTTAATATAACCTTCGGTCGAAAGTTTTACGATTTTTTTCGAATCTTCAAGAATTTTTTTTGAGTGCTCCATATTTTCAGCCGAATATTTAAACGTATTGTAATCTTTTTTTAATTCATACTTCAATTGATATTCATAAGCTTTCTTGCTTGCTTTGCTTCTTTCTAAATAAATTTGTGCCTTCTGAATTTCAGGCGTAAAATTATACAAAATAGGCACATCAATAGTTCCACCAACAAACGCACCGCCAAAATCGTTTGGAGCATTTCTATGCGCTTGCCAAGCATAACCTCCGGCAACGCTAATATCTGGTACACGATTTCTTTTTGCCATTGTAACTTCAAGCTCTGATTTATCAATATTCTTTTGAGAAATTTTAACCATATAACTATATTGAAGTGCAATGTTTTCTAAGAAATTGTATTCAGGAAGTCGAATATTCAGAAACGCCCAATTCCCGAGCAATGACGATTCTTTTGTGTCATACATAACACTATCATCGCCAGTATTTAATATTTTATTTAACTCAAATTGTTTTGCTAATAAATTTGCTTTAGTGTGATTTACCGCAATTAACTGCTGTGCATATTGAATATCAGCCTTCAAGTTATCAATCTCATAAGACGGATATTTTGGTTTGTCAGTTGTAATTTGAACCAAATGTTTAAACAGTTTCAAACGTTCTTCTTGAATACTATAAACTGATTTTGCATAAAGAATATCAAAATAAGCCTGCATTATTTGTAATTTATAATTATGTTCAGCTTGTTTTAATTCGGTTTCTTTAATATTATAAGCTTCTATTGCGACTTTTTTCCTGATTCCACGCTTTAGAACTTCTATCGGTAATGCAACACCTGCTTGCGAAGAGTTGCCAAGCGCAACATTCCCCATTACAATATTTGATTGAATTTGCGGGTTTTGAAGACGATTTGCAATTTTAATATCTTTTTCGGCTGCCTTAAGTTCCATTCGCTTAATCTTTAAATCACAATTTTGCTTAAGACCTATTTGTACCATTGTGTCTAAGTCAACGTTTTTAACATTTGCAAACGCCGAAACTTGTACTGCCATTATTAAAATTAGTGTAAAAATAAATCTCTTCATACAAGGATATTTTAGCATAAAATAATTAAACAAAATTTTTATCTTATAATTTAATCATGCTAAGTACTTGTATCGGAATTCTAATAAGAATTTTTTCAAACTCATACCTGAATGTGTTTCAGAAAATCTTGACTCAAAAGAATCAAAAATCATCTGTTATAAATTTTTACACATATTTAGGTCTATCAATTTGCGGTTTGTTTTTTCTTAACAAACTTACATTCTCTAGTGGGATACTTATTAACGTCATTATAATGGGATTTTTAGGTTCGCTCGGGAATTATTTTATAATCAAAGCACTTTCTCTTGGAGATTTATCCGCGATTGCGCCTATAAATTCATACAAGCCGATTGTTGCTATGATTATAGGATTTTTATATCTAAAAGAAATTCCGAGTCTTACCGCTTTTTTAGGCATTGCTTTAATCATATTCGGCACATATTTTGTTCTAGGTACAAAATCTCAAACTGCAATAAATTCAAAAGCTATTTTATATAGAGTTTTTGCCTTGATTTTTTCAGGAACGGAAGCAATTTTTATAAAGAAAATTATTCTACTTTCAGGAATAACAAATGCATTCTTTTTGTGGGCATTTTCAGGATTATTTTTTTCATTATTATTTTTAACAATTTCACGACACAAACCACAAATAAAATCTTACAAACATCAAATTCTCTTAGTTTTAGCCGTTGGAATTATGCAATATTCTACGAACTATGTTTTCGCAAGAATGAACGTGTCATACGCATTGGCTTTATTCCAACTTTCCACAATTTTGAGCGTATTTTTAGGCGCAAATTTATTCAAAGAAGAAAACTTCAAAGAAAAACTTATAGGTTCAATAATTATGGCAATCGGCGCGATTATAATTATTCTATGTTAATACTTAAAACAACCTTTTTCATGGTCATCAACAACTCCAATCGCTTGAAGATACGAATAAATAATTATGGTGCCAACATATTTCATGCCCCTCTTCTTCAAGTCTTTTGAAATTTTATCAGAAAGAGGTGTACTAACCGGCAAAACATCTGAGCTGTTTTTAACGACCTGATTGTTGGTAAATCCCCATATATAGTTTGTAAAACTTCCAAATTCTTTCTGAATTTCTATAAATATTTTCGCGTTGCTTATAGCTGAATTTATTTTACCTCTTGAACGAATAATTTTTTCATTATTTAAAAGTTCATTAACTTTACTTTCGTCATAAGATGCAACCTTTTTTACATCAAAATTATCAAATGCTATTCTAAAATCTTCACGTTTTTTAAGAACAGTTATCCAAGATAATCCTGCTTGAAAAGACTCCAAAATCAAAAGCTCAAAAAGCTCTTTATCATCATATTTAGGGATGCCCCATTCTTCATCATGATATTTAATATAAATTGGCGAATTTTCATCAACCCAATGACATCTTTTCATAACGAATCCTTCTACAAATTATTTATTCTAAATAATAACACATAAAAAAAACGCCTTTCGGCGCAAAAAATTTGGTTAATTAATAAGGTATTTTATAAGGTTATTTATAGGTTATTATTTTTTCCAAAATTTTAATTTAGAAAGAAAACTTGTATTTTGTGATTGAACTTTTACGGGAGCTTTCTTTCCCTTTTTGAGGCATAACATTGTAGTTCCAATAATAATGCCACCTGCGATTAAGCCTTTTATTATATTAGGAGTATTCGCAACAGTTTGTCCGAGTTTACCAAAACCGCCACCAAAACCATTTATTCCAGCTTGCGAATTATTTGTCAAAATATTGCCGTTTACTCCACCAAAACCATTCATGCCGGCTTGAGAATTACTCATTCCTATAGTACCATTTATGCCACCTAATGCGTTCATACCGGCACTTGCAAAACTGTTGTTATAATTTCCGCCTACATATCCTGCATTTGTGTGTCCTACTGCTGCATTCTGAAATCCAAGATTTGTTCCGTTATATGAAAAACTGTCCGGAGTCATTCCTGCTGTTTGATATAGATTACCTTGCGCAGCCATATTTAAATAAGGATTTTGCATGCCAGCCAAAGATGACACATTCTGTGTACTTGCCAATTCTGCAGGCACATAATCTAAAATTCCTTGATTATACAAATTTTGTAAAGAATATAGACTAACCACTTCTGAAACAACCTTCTAATTAACTACACATATATATAAAGTTTTTTTATTTTGAAAAATTGCTTTATTTGTTACAGTTTGTTAAGATAGATTTATGAAAAGTTTAAAATATAATTGGCAATTAATCCTGTTTAACGCAATAATTCTTTTAACTTTTATTATAGGCTACGGCCATTTTGGGGATATAATGGTTGATTCTTTTAGAGAAGCTTATATTCCGTCAGAAGTAATTAAAGGGCAGGTTTTATACAAAAATATTTTTACGATTTATGCACCTTTTTCGTATTTATTCAACGCACTATTGTTCAAAATTTTTGGCGTACATTTAAGTGTTTTATATGGAGCCGGACTATGCGCAACTTATGGAATTCTTAATATTGTTTTTGCAATTGCAAACAAATTTATGAATAAAACTTATTCTTTAAGTATTGTTTTATTTATAATCTCGGTTTCTGTGCTTTCGCCTAACGTATTTAACTTTTATTTTCCATATTCTTATGGGATACTTTATGGCATTTTATTTATATTGGCATCAATTTATTTTGCCCTAAAAGACAAATTTCAACTTTCTTATTTAATGTATTCATTTGCAATTTGTTGTAAATATGAATTTGTTTTTTTATTGCCACTGCTTTTTTATGTTACAAGAACAAAAGACTTGTGGAAAAACATACTTGCATTGATATTACCGTTTGTAATTACTTACGCACCATTATTTATAATGGAAGTAAGCTTGAGTGATATCATAACCTCATTTCAAATAATTTTATCAATGTCATCAACTAAAACTATTTACTGGTTTTATTCGGTAATGGGTTTAACGTTTAGATGGGAACTAATTCCGATTTATATAATCAATTTTTTAAAAATATTTATTCCACTTCTTTTTATGTATTATTTTAGAAACTGGTGGCTGATATTATTAACTACAATATATTTCTATTTCGTAGTAACACCGGAACTTTTCATCTACGCATTCCCATTAATTTTAATACTGCTTGTTCGCAAATTTTCTACAATAAGCCATGAGAAATTGTTTTTTGTTTTAGCGTCATTACTTGTATCTATGAAAATCTTTTTTGCTGAAACATTTATGTCTTACGGCATTTTCTTTATTCCGTTTGCATTAATTTCAATATTCTTATTGATTCCACCAAGATTCAAAAAACCTTTGTTTATAATAATTTTAATCTGCGCTTTAAACTTTGGCATCAAAAATTCAATCTCTCTTGCGTCAAAAAACATTAAAATTAAAACAGAACGAGGCATTGTTTATACTTCTGAAAAATCGGTATTAGAAACTATTAATTACATTCAAAATAACACTTCCGGCACAGATAAAATAGTCGTTTATCCTGAATGTTTAGCTATTAATTTTATGACAGGAAGAAAATCTGATAATAAATTTTATTCACTCATACCTCTTTATGTAGAAACATTTGGTGAAGAGTTAATAACTAAGCGTATAGATTTTATAAAACCTGAATATATTGTAATAAGTAATTATAATACTTCTAATTATTATTATAGCTATTTTGGGCAAGATTATGCAGGAGAAATTTATAGTTACATTTTAAAAAACTATTCTTTAGAAAAAGAATTTGGCAAAAAATTGATGTTTATGATTTACAAAAGAAACTAATAATTTTATTATTCATACATTTGTGCTAGAATATATAATACTCGGTAGAATCAGAAAGGAATAAATCAAATGGAAAAATTAGCAGATATTGGTGTTTTTGGCGGTTCAGGTTTTTACAAATTTTTGGACGATATTAAAGAAGTTAAAATAGAAACTCCTTATGGAATGCCATCTGATAGTTTGTTTATCGGTAAAATCGGTGCGCACAAAGTTGCATTTATGCCTCGTCACGGCAGAAGCCACACTATTTTACCACATTTGAT
>CAKVGW010000058.1 GCA_934747325.1 uncultured Candidatus Melainabacteria bacterium
AGGTCATCCTCTATAGTGTGGTTACAGGTTGGGCTTTATTTACAAGGCTACGCACGCAGACAAATGGTCGGATGACAGAGGTGAGTCTACAAGTTTGAATTAGCATTACAGGTCATCCTCTATAGTGTGGTTACAGGTTGGGCTTTATTTACAAGGCTACGCACGCAGACAAATGGTCGGATGACATTGCTTAGGCTACAAGTTTGAATTAGTACTACAGGTCATCCTCTATAGTGTGGTTACAGGTTGGGCGTTATTTACAAGGCTACGCACGTAGATATTTGGTCGGATGACAGAGGTGAGTCTACAAGTTTGAATTAGTACTACAGGTCATCCTCTATAGTGTGGTTACAAGTTGGGCGTTATTTACAAGGCTACGTACGTAGATATTTGGTCGGATGACAGAAGTGAGTCTACAAGTTTGAATTCGTACTACAAGTCATCCTCTGTCGTGTGACTACAGGTTGGGCGTTATTGTGAGGTGCGATTAGCACCGAAACAATCCAGCCTATTAATAATCATTTTCCTTCTATAAAAAAGACGCTATTGAATTTTTGCTTTAATTAAAATATCAACACCAATTTTTTCTACATGATAAATGTTTAAATTTTTGGCGTCACATATTTTATCTATTTTTTCACCATTAAAACAGCTTTTTCCGCCATTATCGTTTAAAATTTTGGGCGCAATAAATTGATAAATCTCGTCAATTAAACCATCTTTTAACATAGAGCCGGCAAGCGTTCCGCCACATTCTACAAACACAGTGTAAACACCTTTTTTGTAAAGTTCTTTTAACACAGCTTCGATATCTAATTTTCCATTGTTCAAAGGTGTATTATTTTTTGTAGCAAGATAAATTTCACCTTGTTTAAAAATTTGCGCATTTTTATCAATTCTTTCATCTTTATCCAAAATACACTTGAACTTATGTTCCATTGTCGGATTATCAGCAATAACTGTGTTTGAGCTTGTCATAATGCAGTCAAACTTTTTGCGCATTTCATAAACTTTTTTACGGGCGTCAGAGGAAGTTATCCATTTAGAATCACCATTATGTGTTGAAATTTTACCATCCATTGTTGTTGCTGTTTTCAAAACAACATAAGGCATTTTTTGTGTCATATTTTTGATAAAAACTCTATTTAAAAATGTTGCTTCGTCTTCTAAAACATAGTCAACTTCAATTCCTGCGCTTTTTAACTTTGTTATTCCATCAACTTTGGGATTAACATCTTTCATTCCAATAACAACTCTTTTGATTTTTCTCTCAATAACTAAATCTACACAAGGCGGAGTCTTGCCATAGTGCGAACATGGCTCTAAATTTACATACAAAGTTCCGCCTTCTGCTTCATTATTTTTGAGTTTTAATAAAGCGTCACGTTCTGCGTGATTTTGACCGTATTTTTTGTGGTAACCTTTTGATACTATATTCCCTGATTTATCGAGTACGACACAACCAACCATCGGATTAGGTGCAACTTTGCCAAAACCTTTTTTTGCAAGCGCAAAACACATACGCATATATTTTTCGTCAAGATTTTTCATAGCCTAAGTATAGCGCAAAATTAGCTTGCGAAAAAGATTTGAAGAATATAAAATGAAGTTAAAATAATAAAAAATATTTTAGTAAATACCCATCCCAACCTTCCCTAACAAGGGAAGGAGTCAGATAAAAAATGAGGTTAAAATGTCCGAAAGATTTGTAGAAGTTTATGCAGGAGCTTATGCGAGCGGAAAATCCGAAACAGCGTTAAATAGAGCAAGACAATTTGCTATTGCCCAGAAACCGATTACTCTTGTTGATTTAGATTCTGTTGAGCCTGCTTATACACTGCGCCCTATTGCGAAGGAGCTTGTAGCAATGGGGATAAATGTTATAACTCAGCCTGACAATTTCGGTTTAGGCGAGGCGGCGAGTTATGTAACATCCGCACAAATTAATTGCTTAAATAATGAAGGCGATATTATAATAGATGTTGGCTATGGTGCAGGCGGTTTGGACATTTTGGATATTATAAATAATATTGGTGAAGAAAAAAAACTTAAGATTTATCTTGTTGTAAATACGGCAAAATTTGAAACTTCTACTGTTGAAAATATTATTGAGTATGTAACTTTTTCGGAGGGTTTAGAAAAACGACCTTGGAAAAAGTTTACGGGTGTAATTTCTAACACACATTTTGGTGATGAAACAACAAAAGAGGATATAATAAACGGTTATAACAAACTGAAAAAAGCTTGTGAAATAATTAATTTGCCGATTGTTGCAATAGGTGTGGATGAAAAACTTGCACTTGATTTTGATACAAAATATGACAATGTGGATGTTTGGATATACAAACGCATGATGCCAAAGGCGTTTTGGTAAAAAGTTAATAACACCCTCTCCCCAAAAGAGGGAACTAAAGTCGTTCATTTGATATAATTAGTATGCGTAAAATAAACGCAAATTACTCCCTCCATCGGGGTCATTACTGTCCATGATAATTTTTAAAAATGAACGACAATCGCGCGCCGCGAACGTGCAGCGATTAGCTGCGATAGTGAGCGTGAGAGTGCAAGCTCTGCTTGCTACATCCATTTAATTTAACGCTCGTAAGAGCGTAGGAAGCGGTAGCGTATTTTCTCTTTCTTTTCCTTCTTTTCTTTCTCTTTTTATTCGCAACAAAAGAGAAAGAAAAGGACATTTTAAAGAACTTTTATTACAAAATAATTTAAGACTAATTATATTGATTTAATCAAATTTTTTTAAAATTATCATAGACAGTAGTACAATTGGGGTAGGGAAATTAATTTCCCTACCCCTTAACTGCTCCGTCCATCGGGTTGTTGATTAGATATTTTTTGCCAATTAAAAATATAGCAATTACAGGAATTGAGCAAATACAAGAGCATGCCATCAATTCGCCCCACATTGTGATTTCTCTAAAAGAGCCTTTAAAAATAGTCAGTCCGACTGTTAAAGTTCGCATACTTTCGGTATTGGTTACAATCAGTGGCCACATAAAACTGTTCCAAGTAGTTACGAATGTAAAAATGCTTAAAGTCGCGATTGCCGGCATGGCGCAAGGTAAAGCGATTTTGTAGAAGGTTTGCCAAACATTGCAACCATCTAACTTAGAAGCTTCTTCCAAGTCTTTTGCAAAGCTTGTAAAATATTCCTTCATCATATAAACACCAAAACCGCCAAAAATCGCAGGTACAATCATGGCTTGATAAGTATTAATCCATCCGAGTTTGCTCATTATATAAAAAAGCGGAACGATGTTTACCTGTGGTGGTACCATCATAGTTAGAATAAATATAAAAAACAATGCGTCACTGCCTTTGAATTTTAACCTCGCAAATCCATAACCGGCAAGTGCTGAAATTAAAACTTGTCCTAGTGTTGCAAAACCTGCGACAATCAAGCTGTTTAAAAAATATTTAACAACAGGGATAGATGCAAAAACATTCTTGTATGCAATAAACGATAAATTTATATTTTTGTAATCGGTAAAAATATTTTCATTTCCGCTCAAAGATATTAAAAACATAAGCGCAAACGGTACAAACATTGATAGCGCGAGAATTATTAAAACCGAGTACAAACAAATTTTCTTCATAAACCAATTGTACAATAATTTACTCAAGTTTATCAAATTCGCGTTTAATTTCCTGAATATCTTGCCACATAAGCCATTTTGGGCTTCCTTTTGTGCGCGCATCATTTCTAAGTAAATATGAAGGGTGAAAAATGGGCATGAGTTTTGCACCATGAACTTTTTCATCCCCATCAAACCATTTGCCTCTAATCCTTGTAATTCCTCCCACATTACCTAAAATAGATTGCACTGCAACATTTCCGCAGAGTAAAATTATTTTGGGTTGAATAATATCAATCTGTGCTTTCAAATATTCCCAACAAGCCTCTTTTTCTTCAGGTAAAGGATTGCGGTTATCAGGCGGACGGCATTTGATTGTATTGCAAATATAAACATCGCGCTTACGCGACAAACCGACCGACTCAAAAATTCTGTCTAAAAGTTGTCCCGCTTTTCCGACAAAAGGTTTCCCCTGCTTATCTTCATTAAATCCTGGAGCTTCGCCTATAAGCATAAGTTTTGGATTAGGCACACCGTCTTCAAAGACAACATTAGTACGAGTTTCGCCCAAAGAACATTTGTGGCATGCCAAACATTTTTGTTTGATTGTTGCAAGTTCATCGTACACTTTTTTCTCCTGCAAAACTTATTTCAAATCAGGCTTGTATCAACTCTTTAACCTTATTTCTCTGAACTGTTGCTTTCTTAGTTCTTGGTAAGGCTTGTTTAAGAACATTGATATTTATCGGACGTTTGTATGGCGTTAAACGTTGAGAAAGGCGTTTAACTTCGTCCTTCATCATCTTGTCTAAAGTCGCATCGTCATATTTTGCCTTAAGTTCTTCTGTCGGAACAACAACTGCTGCGATATCTTCAGTACCGTCTTTTGCGCCGCCTTCACGAGAAACTCCAAACACACAAACTTCTGCAAACAAATCGCTTTTTTCTAAAACTGACTCGACTTCTTCAGGGAAAACTTTTTTACCGCCTGATAGTACAATCATATTTTTTAAACGACCTGTAATATAAACTCTACCTTGGTCATCAATTCTCGCTTTGTCGCCTGTGTGGAACCAACCGTCTTCATCAATTGCTTGAGCTGTAAGCTCGGGTTGGTTGTGGTAACCTTTCATTACGGATGGTCCTCGAAGAAGCAATTCGCCGGATTCTTTTTCAATTTTTGCTTCATAGCTTGGCAATGGTTTTCCAACGGAACGCAAATCTCTATGACGTTCTACATTCACAGTTACAATCGGACTTGTTTCAGTTAAGCCGTAAACTTCATAAACTTGAATACCAACTCTTTGGAAGAATTTTGCAACACTTACGTCAAGTGGTGCGCCACCTGACATGCAACCTTTGAAAGCTCCACCAAAGCAATTATGTATTTTTCTGAACATAATTTTTTTCATCCAAATGAAAGGAACGAATTTTGCGAAATGATAAAGAATTGGAAACATTCTTTGAGAAAATTTAGAAGTGTTTTTCATTTCTGCTTCTAAACCTGTTTTAAGCAATTTTAAAAATGCAGGAACAACAATCATGAAATTGATTTTTCTATCGCGCATAATATTTAAAATATCTTTTGGTTTTAAATTGTGTGTGTAATAAACAGAAAAACCAAGGTTCAAGAAGGTTGTGAACCCTACTGTCATTTCGAATAAATGGTTCATCGGAAGAATTGATAAAATTCTAACATCTCCATGTGGTAAAATCTTATCAAAAGTAACTTTCAAACCGTTCAACTGTGCCAACATATTTCCAAAAGTTGTTTCAACACCTTTTGGTTTGCCGGTTGTTCCAGAAGTATAAATAATGAAAACAGTTGACTTGCTTGAACGATGACGCCATTTGCATGTGTAGTTATTTGGAATTGTGTAAATACTTTGCAAATCGTCGTTTACTGGGTGTTCATCCATTACGATAATGTGTTTTAAAGACGGAATCATTTTTTGCAGTTCTAAAGCTTTATCGATATAAGATTGTGAAACAAGCATTACTGAAGGTAAGCAGTCTGAAAGGATTGATTGAAGTTCATACTTTGTTAATTTGATATCCAAAGGAACTGTGATTAGACCTGAAATTACAGACGCAAAAACGCAAGCACCGTATTCTGGTTTTGATTCTGAAAGAATAGCAAGTTTTTCGCCTTTTTGAAGCCCTAAATCGTTCATAAGATAAGCAGCAAGCCTACGCGACATCAAGCCTAAACCGTCATAAGTAAGCTCTTTCCAACCAAATTGAGTTTTCATACCTAAAGCAATTTTGCGTGAATAATGGTTTGTTCTATCTTCTAATAACGACAATACGTTGCTTTCACGTTCTTTCATACATCCCTCCTGACCATTAGCCTTATAGATACAAGTATTATACCAAATTATATAAAATTGGTGTATATGTCTTAATAAAATTTAACTTATTCGCTTTGCTCATAAATCTTATATTATTCGAACGCCATCCGCGCCGCGAGCGTGCAGCGTTTAGCTGCGATAGCGAGCGTGAAAGTCGACCATTTATTTAGTAGGAAAAAAATTGTGAAATTTTTCATAAAATCTCATTCAGCTTTTAGCTTACAACTATCCGACTTGTTTGATGGTTGCGACAATTTTTCCAATCAAAATTAAATCCATAATTGACTTACCACCAATTGTGCGAACTCTGTACTCAGGATTATCTGATTTAATAATAATCTCGTCCAAATTTTTAGAAAGTCTTTTTACAAAGAATTCGCCATTATAGCAAAAAACATAAATTTTATTGTCTTGTATTTGATTGCCTGACCAATGTTCAACAATGAGTTTATCGCCGTTATCAATCGTAGGCGCCATACTGTTTCCTGTTGCATTAATCATAGAATACAATTTATTTTTAGAATAACCGTTAATCATAGAAGTTGAAATCGGGAGTTTGGTTTTTTCGCTGGAAAATACAATACTACCGTCGCCACAGCTTGCAAAAACATCTGTGTAATAATCAATATATGTAATGTCATCAGGCATTTCGCCAAACATACTTATATTGAAAAATTCCTCAACCTTTTTTAATTCGCTAACGGTAACTTCGCTTTCATTCTTTATTCTATTGCTGATTGTCTGACGTGTAATCCCTAAAGCGTCAGCCAACATAGACTGATTAACAGCTATGCCAACTCTTTTGGATAGTATAGATAACAATTCGTCAAGTTTCATGTTTCACCATTTGCAAATTAATACTTGACACGTGTATCATATTATCTTACAATAAGATACAAATGTAAGCTTATATTTGATATTTAAGCATATATTTTCAATTATGTCAAATAGTATGGGAAGAGGATTTTAATGAATTACAGGTACAATGTTTCATGTTGTGAAACAACGTCAAAGATTTGGACACCGTCAGCAATAGATTGTTATAAGCTTGGTTGTCGGTGTTCTGCGTGCAATTTACACAAGGCGTATTTTGAAAACAGTATTTTCAAATGCAAGATGAAGGAAACTGTTATTGAGCTTGTAAGAAAACTTGGTGCACCAAACATTCTTGAAAAAGAAGGAGTTGAAGATGAATAGACGGCATTTAACATGTATATTAAACGGTAAAAAAGGTGGAAGGCCGAAAGCCGATTTTTCGCTTAGAGTAGAAATTCCTGAAATAAATTTTGTGATATTAACACCAAAACAGTATAATTCTTTAATCGAAAAATATGGTTATAAATTAATTGACAAAGCGTTGAAGATTTTAGAAAATTGGTTAATGGTAAGTCCCGAAGGTGGTAAATATCGTGGGAAAAACAATTATGCACATTTTCGTTCGGACGGGTGGTTAATCAATATGGCTAAAGAAAAGGATTTTGATTAGAATAACATCCTCTCTTTTGTCACTTTTCCAGATGGGGAAGAGGGTATTATTAATATTAATATCTTTCTTTAAATTTATTGATTTTAAGCTATGCTTAAAATATAATTTTCATTAAAGAGAGATAAAAAATGAAAATAGCAAATAATAATCAACAAGAAGAATATAAAGCGTTTTTAAAAAATATAAGAGAAGAAAAGGAAGAAACTTCAAACTTTGCAAAGTTACTTTTTACGGTAGTTTTAGCGATTTTATGTGCAGTTATAGTTTGTGTAACTGTAGTTGAAAATAATTTCTTTTTAAACAAAATTGATTCAGAACAAGCTGACGATGCAAGCGGATTTTTTAAGTTTGCGCGTAAACAAAGAAACAAATTTGAAGTGCCGTTTTCACCTCACAGACAAAATATTTTGTTGCTTGGTGTAGATTCAAATGGTAATGGAGCGGATATTTGGGAAGGTACACGTTCTGATACGATTATGGTTGTGAATATTGACCCAAAAACTCATTCAATTAACGCGATTTCAATTCCGCGTGACAGCAAAGTTTATCTTCCTGACAATAAAGGAGTTCAAAAGATTAATGCTGCGCATGCTTTAGGTGGAATTAATCTTGTTAAAAAGACTTTGAAAGAAACTTTTGGTATAAAAGTTGATAAATATATTATCGTACATGATGAAGCCGTTGAAAAGGTTGTTGATGCGTTGGGCGGAATTCCTATTTATGTTGAAAAACCGATGCATTACCACGATTATGCAGGGCATTTGCACATAGATTTGAATAAAGGTGATACTGTTTTGAACGGTAATCAAGCTGTCGGATATTTAAGATATAGAAAAGATGGACTTGGTGATATAGGTAGAACTCAACGTCAACAATGGTTTATGAGAAGTTTGTTTGAAAAACTGCATTCACCTCAAATTATTACAAAAATTCCTGAAGTTTTGAATATTTGTAACACTTATATCAAAACTGATATGAGCTTCTACGAATTATCACAATACGCAGCATTTGCAAGAAGTGTAGATGAAAATAAAATTGAAATTGCAACACTTCCCGGTGCACCAAATCAAAAGGGTTATATCAGCTACTGGATTTTAGACCCTAAAAAGACTCAAGAAGTAATCAATAGAATGATTTATAGAGATAAGCCGGCGCTTGACGGTACGAAATTCAAAGCAGGAATCATGTATTCTCCACGCAAAGAAGAAGAAGCACAAGCATTGAAAGAAAAATTTAACGAGCTTGGATATGAAGTAAATATGCTCAAAATCACTCATCTTTCACACACAAGATTTGTTGCAAACAAGAGTGCTGTTACGGTTGATTTCTTAAATTGGTTACAAAAGAAGATGCCGGAATTAAACAATATGCAATTTGTTTATGATCCGACAGAAACATTCTCTGTGGGAAGTGATTTTACAGTAATTTTGGCAGAAGGGTAGTATTTAAAAAGTGTATGAAAATTTCACAGAAATTTTCCGTTCTACTTGTTAATTCTTAAAATCTCCGCCTAAATAATCAAACAGTTTTTCTTCCTCAGGAGAAAGTCCTTCTAATATCTTTTTTACATATAATTCACAATGAACTTCAAGCGCGTAATTGTCGGATGCGTATTCAGAAACACCATTGGCTGTTTCTTGCATTTCTTCTGGTATAATTTTTGTTTTAAATGCCAAAGTATTTGGTTGAGTCGTGTGCAATATCTCATGAATAATTATGTGTTTTAAATCTACGTCATAGTTGTTAATATTTGAATTTAAACTTATAATTACTTCATTTCCTCGACTTGAGTCAACAGACCAGCCACTAAACAAATCTATTTGTTCATTTGCTATAACATATTGGGGATTTTAATATTATTTTTATTTAAAATTTGAAAGGCTTCTTTGCAACTTTGTGCAAATTCAATATTGTTATCACAAAGCAGTTCTTTTAAACCATATTTTTGTTGCAATTCTTGTTTAATTTTTAGAACTGTCGGGTCTGTATCTTTTTTAGATATTAATTTTATTAAAGGAATTATTTTATCGGCAGTTTGAATTTCTTTTTTATTTAACAAATCATCTAATTCAGCACTGAAATCTTGTTTAGCAATTCTTTCTTCAATATTTAATTTATCATCATACATCAAGTTTATATCATCATCAAAAACTCTTGACATAACACATTCTAAATTAAAATCAATATCTTCCTTAGAGTTATTTGAATTAATATCCTGTATTAAATCCGTTTTATCCTTGGTTTTACATTCATCATAATAATTATTTTCTAAAAATTTAACTAAATTTTTCTTATAAGA
>CAKVGW010000059.1 GCA_934747325.1 uncultured Candidatus Melainabacteria bacterium
AGTTTGGTGGAACATATAGACGGAGATAGGTATAAAAGAGCATGACAGCGGCAGTAGCAGAAAAGAAAACTACTAAATCAAAAAAGGAGAAGGCTTTAGTAATAGTCGAATCTCCGGCAAAATCTAAAACTATCAAAAAGATTTTGGGTGACGGTTACCAAATCGAAGCGAGTTTCGGGCATGTAAGAAATTTGCCTGAAAAAACACTCGGCTTTGATGTTGAGCATGATTTTAAACCGACTTACGTTATTATTCCAGAAAAGAAAAAAGTTGTTACAAAATTGAACGACCTTGCAAAACGTTCTGACAAAATTTATCTTGCATCCGACCCTGACCGTGAAGGGGAAGCAATTGCATGGCACGTTAGAGAACTTTTGCAAGTTCCTGATGATAAAGTTTTTAGAATAGAGTTTAACGAAATCACTCCAAAGGCTGTAAAATACGCGGTTGAACATTCGCGCCAAATAGATATGGACAAGGTTAAAGCGCAACAAACAAGGCAGATTTTGGATAAACTCGTAGGTTACAAATTGTCACCTGTTTTGTGGAAGCAGTTGGGAAACTACCACCTTTCGGCAGGTCGTGTTCAATCAGTTGCTCTTCGTATGATTTGTGAAAGAGAAGAAGAAATTGAAGCATTTGTGCCAAAAGAATATTGGTCAATTCATACGATAATGGATAAAGACGGTAAGCTTTTTGAAGCGGAAGTTAATAAATACAAAAACAAGAAAATTGAGATTAACAACGAAGAAGAAGCAAACAAGATTAAAGAATTTTTGCTTAATCCTGAAATAGAATTTGTTGTTAATAAGGTTACAAAAAAAGAAACAAAAAGAAAGCCGACAGCACCGTTTATTACTTCAACCTTACAGCGTGCAGCGAGTTCTAAACTCGGTTTCGGTGTTTCTAAAACAATGCAGGTTGCACAAAAACTTTATGAAGGTATCGAAATTGACGGCACTCCAATAGGTTTGATTACCTATATGAGAACCGATAGTGTACGTATTTCTGATGATGCGCATGAAATGGCGAAAAAATTTATCACAGAAAACTATGGTGAAAAATATTATCCGCCAACAACAAATGTTTACGTAAAAGGTAAACAAAACGTGCAAGACGCCCACGAAGCCATTCGTCCTTCTTATCCTGAAAGAACACCGGAAAGTATCAAGCAATATCTTGCGCCAGACCAGTACAAACTTTACAAACTGATTTGGGAAAAATTCATGTCTTCTCAAATGGCACCGGCTGAAATTGCAAACAAAACAATTGACATTAAAGCAGGTGATTATAACTTGAAAGCCGGTACAAGCAAAATTTTGTTTGATGGTTTCTTGAAGCTTTATAATGACGCAGAAGAAGATGAAAAAGATGCGGATGCAAAAATTCCTGATTTGGAAAAAGATGATAAAGTTAAGTGTAAGGAAATTAATCCGAAACAGCATTTTACGCAACCACCTCCAAGGTACAATGAAGCTTCATTGGTTAAAGCGTTAGAAGAACACGGTATTGGTCGTCCGTCTACTTATGCAACGATTATTACTGTTATTCAGACTCGTAAATATGTAGAAAAACGCGACAAAGCTCTAGTTCCGACTCTTTTAGGCAGAACAGTTTGTAAGCAATTAGTAGACCAGTTTGCAAATATTATGGATTACAAATTTACTGCCGGCATGGAAGAAAAATTGGACGAAATCGCTGAAAAGAAAGCAGTTTGGAATGTTGTTTTAAAAGAATTTTATTCTCCGTTTATGGAGGTTGTTAATTCTGTAATGAAAACCGCACAAAGAGTTAATATTGAAAGTGATAAAAAATGTCCTAATTGCGGTAAAGTTATGTTGGTTAAAACCAGTCGTTTCGGAACACAATTTTTAGGTTGTTCAGGTTATCCCGAATGTAAGACAATCATATCATTAAACAACAGCATGGAACTTGATGATGCCAATAAAGACGGCGAACCTCAAACCGTTGATGAGAAATGCGAAAAATGCGGTGGTGCAATGGTTATGAAAATCGGTCCTTATGGAAAATATTTGGAATGTAAGGAATGCGGAAACCGTAAAAAATATATTCGTTCAACCGGAGTTAAATGTCCAAAATGCGGCGAAGGAATGATTGTTGAGAAAAAATCAAAATACGGCAAAATTTTCTTTGGCTGTAATAGATATCCTGATTGCACTTATGCTTTATGGGATGAACCGACAGGAAATAAATGTCCTGAATGTGGCGAATTATTATTAAAGAAAAATACAAAAAACGGTGTTTTTGAAGTTTGTTCAAGCAGAACTTGTTCTTATAAAAAGGAAATGACAACGGAAGAAAATTCAGATGGCGCAACTGAATAACATAAGAATACAATTTTGCACAAATAAATTCTGTTGCAAATTTTAATTAGACACTATATTTCGCAAATTAGGCTATATGAATTTCATTACAAGAAAATACAATTTTATTGATGAGGAGAAAATATGTTTTCTAAAAATAAAATTGTATCTTTTGTTTTATTAGTACTTTTAGCATTAAATAATTTTTCGGTTTTAGCAGCACAAAAAATTGATATTCAAGCAGTTCAAACTGAAAACTGCAAATACCCTGACTACGCTACAATGTATGTTGGCGAAGATAAGTACGAAAAATTCAACCGTAAAATGTTTAATTTGAATACAAAATTAAACAAATATATTGCACGCCCTGTTCATATTTTGTGGTCATCAGTTATGCCCAAATATGGTATGGACAGGATTAAAAATGCCTATAACAATATTGAATACCCGAAACGTTTGGCAAGTTGTTTGCTTCAAAGAGATGGCGATGCGCTAAAAAAAGAAACTGTTCGTTTCCTAACAAATTCTACAATTGGCTTAGGCGGGCTATTTGACCCTGCTGATAAAATTTTTAAAATCAAACCGACAAATGAAAATATGGAGCAAGCTCTTTGCAAATGCAAAATGAAATCAGGACATTATATGGTAATGCCGATTTTAAACACCTGTACTCCGCGTTCTTTGTGTGGAAGAATGTTGGAAGCAGCGCTTGACCCATCAGTTTATTTAGCAACTCCACTTACTTCTATTATAAAATTCGGCTTGATGGTGAATAGAACTTCTTACATGCAACCGCTTGCTAAAATGATTGAAACGACTTATGCCGACCCTTACGACATTCAAAAAAAACTTTACGGATTAGAAAATTATATACGAAATTCAAATCTCGATAGAAAAGATTTATTGAAAACAGAAGCAGAATTAGTGCAAGAAGGACAATCAGCTTTAGCTGAAGAAATGATTGCACAAATCGGTAATGATGAAAAATCAGATATGATAGAAGGTACACCTACTGGCATGGCTGCTGAATTGGAGCTTATTAAAAAGCCTCCATTAACGCCGGATATTGTTTTAGATGATTATAATCCGCAAACTCCCGTTATAGATTCTATGCGTACGGCTTTATTTGATGATAACTCCGTAAATAAATCAATGTGGAACGAGCTTTCTATTTGGAACAGAAGTTTTGCCAAAAGAATTAAAACGGCTTCAATTAGTGTTGACGAAGCGAGAGAACCTTATAAATATCGCTACATTTTGCAAAAAGATAAAACAGCGCCACTCGTTATTATGTACCCCTCAATTGGTGAAGGTTCAAACGCGCACCACTCAATAATATTTGCCAAAATGTTTTATGATGCGGGATATTCGGTAATTATTCAAGGAAGCCATTTTCATTGGGAATTTGTAAAAAGCATGCCGGAAGGCTATTGCCCCGGAATCCCATCACAAGACGCGGACTATATAAAACTCGTGACATCAAAAATCATGGAATCTATTTGTGCAAAATACGGTTGCGATTTTCGAGAAAAAGTCGTAGTCGGAACTTCTTTTGGCGCAATGGCAACTCTTTTTGTTGCAGAAAAAGAAAGTAAAAATAATACTCTCGGTATAAATAAATTTATTGCAATAAGTCCACCAATAGAACTTGTTTACGCACTTGAACAACTCGACAAAAACAGCGAAGAATTTGACAAAAATTCTCCCGAAGTCAAACACAAAACGGCAATAACTGCTGCTAAAATATTACAATTATCTCAATTGAAAGAAAATTCTGATTTTAAAATTGATACTCTTCCTTTTACTGACGAAGAAAGCAAGTTGATTACAACATTTATTTTGCGTCAAAAACTCTCAGATTTGATTTTTACGATTGAAAATATTGCAAAAAATACAAAAACGGATTTTTATCAAACCGTTAATAATATGAGTTATCGAGATTATGCAGAAAAATATTTGCTTAAAAACGATATGCTAACTCTTGATGATATAAAATATGAAACAGGCTTATATTCACTTGCAGATTATTTAACGCACGCTGATAATTATAAAATTTACCAATCATTTGACGATTATTTTATTAATAAAGAACAACTAGCAAGGCTCAAAACCCTTGCGGGAAAACATTTAGTTTGTCTAAACTGTGGAGCTCATTTAGGTTTTCTATATAGAAAAGAGTTTATTGAAGCTCTAAAACATGATATTAATTTTTAAAGCCTATTTTATTAGAATTCAATATAAAATTTTGTCAAAAAAGTATACCCAACTAGGTAATTTATCGAAATTCAAACTTAATGTATTATATGACTACTAAAATATAAGAAAAAAGAAAGAAGATTTCCGACTATTATGGCCGTTGTAAAGGATTTAATTATACTTTGTATATTTGTTGTTTCACTGGTGGTTCTATATCAAGCAACCGACCAGTTAATAGCTCTTTTAAGCGTAATAGTAACTGTTTCTATATATGTAATAAAGCATATAAAATTAAATTTATTTTTAAATAAAGAACTAAAAAACAAAGTACAATTTTTTGAAGCACTACTCAACTCTTCTACCGATGTTGTAGTTTACCAAAATAAAGAGATGAAAATTATAGCTTGTAACAATATTTTGTGCAAAACTCATAACAAAACAAAAGAAGATATTTTAGGCAATGATTTACAATATTTATTCAAAGAAACTCCTGAAAACTATGCAGTTTGCGCTTTGATGGAAGCGAAAATAAGAGAAGTTTTAAAAACAAAAAAATCTGTTAAATTTTTTGCCACTGTATACGAGGAAACTGCAAACTACTATAACATTCTTATTTCTCCAACGCTTGATGATAAAAAAAATATAAACGGAACTTTGCTTGTTGCAAGAAATGTAACGACAGAACATAATGCTTCTAGAAAAGTTCAAGAAAAAGAAAGACAACTGAAATGTGTATTGGAAAACATTCCAATTAATGCATTTATGAAAGATAAAAATGATAAATTTATAATTGGCAGTTCTTCTTTTGAAAGAATTCTAGATCTTCAAAAAGATGAAAAGATGCGTCAATTAGTCCTATCTGATATTTTCCAACAAGAATACCTTGATTTTGTAAAAAAAGAAGAAGCTGAAATATATAGAACTAAAAAACCTATGATTACAGAAAGATTAGTTGCTTTTCCTAACCAAACATTTTGGGGTAGAGTTTGCAAAGCACCAATTTTGGACGATGAAGGTAATGTTGAATATTTAGTAGTCATGTATGAAAATATTGATGCAGAAAAAGAAATTGAACGACAAAAAGAATACTTTATTGAAACGCTTATTCATGATTTAAAAATTCCTACATTGGCACAACTTCGTGGTTTAGAACTCCTTGAAAATGGCGCTATGGGGTCTATTAATGATGAACAAAAGGAATTAATTTGTAATATAACAGACTCTTGCAAATATATATTAACAATGATTTCTATGGTTCTAAATACATATAGATTTGAATCTAAACAAAATCCTTTATATTATGAAAAATTCGATTTAGCAGATACTGTTATACAATGTTTTGAAGAAACTTCTAAAGAAGCAAAAAAGAAAGACATAAGTTTTGTTTATCAAGCTACAGAAGATAATTCTTTTTTAGAAGCGGATAAAGAAGAAATAAAGAAAGTTATTATAAATTTATTAAACAACGCAATAGTTTATTCTTCTCGTGGGGAAAAAATAGTTGTAACAATAGAATGTGAAAACAATAATTTAAAACTTTCTGTCACCAGTCGTGGAATTAGTCTTTCAAATAAAGAATGTTTAAATTTATTTGAAAGAACCTCTGAAAAAAATCCAAAATTTACAACCGTAGGACACGGAATCAGCTTATACTTATGTAAAAAAATTATTGATGTACATAATGGTAAAATTTATGCTTCTACTGATGGCAATTTAGTAAACACATTTACATTCGTTGTCCCACAATTTAGACAAAATATTTTACCGAATGTGCCTGCTCCATTATATCTATAAAAAAGAAAAAGCCTGATTGAAGTTCAATTCAGGCACTAAAAGATTAGTAAGATTGGGGAAATTAAATTAGTAAGTAAGATTAAGATTGGTATTTGTTTAATTCTTTATAATAACTTCTATTTTTTAACTCTTGAAATAAAAGTTACACGGGATTTTAAATCCATTGCGAACAAACGCATTTCGTCCATTAGAACATAAGATTTGTCTTCCGTCGGATTTTCATTTATATAAAATTCTCTTGATATCTGTGTTGCCATTGCATTTATGTTATATGATTGTAATAATGCCATAAACACCTCGTTTTTTCTGCTCTTTTAAGCGTTTTTACTTAAGCCCTTATTATTAATACTTAATAAGAACAAAGTTATTTTATCCGAAGTTATCAATCTTTTTGACTTAACTTGGATTGTTTGAATTATTTGTACTCTCTGAATTTCGTCTTACATTTATATAAAGTATTTTTATTGGGGTGGATTTCAATAAAGAGATTTGTTGTTACATTTCGTTACAAACTATTTCCCGATACAAAAATGTTCGAATACATTGTCTAAAATGTTATCTGTAACAAGCTCTCCGGTTAGTTCATCAAGAGCAAGAAGTGCAGATTTTACATCAATTGAAATTAAGTCTTGTAATTCGTTTAAGTTAGAAGCCAAAAGCGCTTGTTCAATCGCTGTTTTAGCTTTCTCTAAACAAGTTTGTTGACGTGCATTCGTTACAAATTCCAAGCCTTCCGGCTGAATATCACAAACTTTTTGTTTTAAAAGTTCTTTTAGCTCACTTACTCCTTCACCAGTAAGTGCTGAAATACAAAGCGCATCCTCTGTTTTAGCTAAATCGGCCTTATTAGCTATTAGAATATAATTTTTGTCTTTTAAAAGTTCCAAAACTTCTTTATCTTCATTGTCTAAACCTTTTGACGCATCATAAATAAAAAGCAACAAATCTGCTTCATCTAAAGATTGTTTAGAATATTCAATACCGATTTTTTCAACTTTTGAAACCTCGTCATCTTCTCGAATTCCGGCTGTATCAATAAGTGTCACAGGGATGCCTAAATCCAAAGTTTCACGCAAAACATCACGAGTTGTGCCTGCTATATCAGTAACAATTGCTCTATCAAGACTCAAAAGAGCGTTAAAAAGTGAAGATTTGCCAACATTAGGTTTGCCGACAATTGCAACAGAAGCGCCTTGTCTAAAAATATTAGAAGTTTTTGCACCTGCTAAAACATGATTTATTTTTGATAAAATATTTTCAAAACTTTCGGTCAAATATGAGTATTCAGGTTCTCTAACATCTTCGGGAAAATCAATCCCAGCCATAATTTTTGACAAAACCTCAAAAATATCATTTCTTATTTCACCGATTTTTTCTTTTAAAACACCTGAAAGATTTTTCATTGAAACAGTTGCAAAATCAGAAGTTTTAGCGTGAATAATATCAGCTACTGATTCTGCTTGAGATAAATCCATTCTTTTATTCAAAAATGCACGTTTCGTAAACTCGCCTTTTTCAGCCATTCTTGCACCATTTTTCAAAACAAGGTTAAGAATATTTTTTACAACGTTAATTCCGCCATGGCATTGAATTTCGATTACATCTTCGCCGGTGTAACTATTTGGCGCAAAAAAAGGTAGTACAATTACTTCATCAATTTTTGTATTACCATCTTTTATCCAACCATGATTGAATGTTTTTGGTTTAAAATTAGTGTTTGTAAAAATTTTGTTTATAATTTCAAAAGCTTTGTCGCCTGAAATTCTAATTACACCAACTCCACCCATTCCAAGCGGGGTTGCAGGTGCCGTGATTGTGTCAAATTCTTCTATTATGTTCATAAAATAATTGTACCGCAAAAATATTCGACTTATAATAAAACAAAAGAGAGTGAGTGGAAATTATGAAAATAAAAGAATTAATAGCAGCAACAAATGCAAAAGTAATTAAGCCAATCGATGAAAATTTAGATGTAAATATTTCTACTGATACAAGAACTATTAAAGATGGTGATTTTTATTTACCTTTAAAAGGTGCGTCTTTTGATGGCGAAAAATTTATTGACCAAGCACTGGAAAAAGGTGCAGTTGGAGCGTTTTGTACAAAAGATGGCGGTAATTTGCAGGTTGCAGATACTCTGACGGCTTATTTAGAACTCGCAAATTACAGACGAAAAAAACTTAATTTCAAAGTAGTTGCAATTACTGGAAGTTCAGGAAAAACTACCACAAAAGAACTTGTTGCTTCTACATTAAGTGAAAAATTTAAAACTTTTAAAACTCCATTAAACCACAATAACGAAATAGGTTTTTGCCAAACAATTTTTGAAACACCTGATGATACAGAAGTTTTGGTATTGGAAATGGGTATGCGCGGTTTGGGAGAAATAGAGCTTTTGTCAAAATATTCTGAACCTGATATAACAATAATTTCAAACGTAGGCACTGCACACATCGGACGTTTAGGCTCAAAAGAAAATATTGCAAAAGCTAAATGCGAAATTGTTAAATATCAACGAGGAAATGTATTTATCGCACACGATGATGAGCTGATTAAAAAAACAGTTGAATTTAACGGTGAAAAAATTTTTTATTCTATAAAAGATGTAGACATTTTGGAAAAATCAGCGCATTATTCAAAATTCAAATACAAAAATGAAATTTTTGAACTTAATGTTGGTGGCGATTATAATATAGAAAACGCTCTTTCTGCAATCAATGCAGGTTTAAAACTCGGAATGGATTTTGAAGAAATAAAAAAAGGCTTGAAAAAATACGTTCCTATTGAAAAACGTTGGGAAGCAACTCATGCCGGCAGATATGAAATCATCAACGACAGCTATAACGCTAACCCTGAATCAATGCGAGCTTTTGTAGATACAATCTTTGAGCTTTATGACAAGTATGTGCTTGTTCTTGGTGATATGGGCGAATTAGGAGAAAACGAAGTCCGCTACCATAGAGAACTGGGCGAATATATCAACAATCATAAAAAACTGGCACAAGATACGACAGTTATCACGATTGGCGAATTATCTAAAAATATTTCGGATGCGATAACAAATTGCAACTCAATGCATTTTGATAATATAGAAGATGCGATAGGTTATATAAAATCAAATATAAAACCTGAATATAAATTATTTTTAAAAGCATCAAGAAGTATGAAATTTGAACGAATTATTGAATTGCTCGCTTAAATACTTATATATTTATAAAAACAAAAAAGCGGAAACTCAATTAAGAGTTTCCGCTTTTCTTATTAATCTAATTAATTATAGACTGCAAGCGCAAACGCCATCTTTGCAAGAATAGTTCAAAGCTTGTTGAGCTTCTTCCATTCTAACTTTGATACGTCCATCTACTGCAATACCTTC
>CAKVGW010000060.1 GCA_934747325.1 uncultured Candidatus Melainabacteria bacterium
CAATTATATGGAAATTTAAATCCAAAACAAGAAGAATATGTAAATGATATTAAAATTTCAGCAACACATCTTCTTGGCATGATAAATGAAGTTTTGGATATGTCTAAAATTGAAGCAAATGCTATGAAGGTTGTGAAAAGTGCATTTTGGATTTCAAGAGCAGTTGATGAAGTTGCAAATATACTTTCTCCACTAGCACAAAAGAAAAATGTTAAACTTATAAAAAACATGGATGTGGATTTTGAAGTTTTTGCCGATTATCAAAAAATCCAGCAAATTTTGTATAATTTAGTGAGCAATGCTATAAAGTATTCTCCAGATAACGATGAAGTTGAAATATCTATAAACTCTGATGACGAGAATTTTAGAATTTTAGTACACGATAATGGCATAGGTATTGATAAAAAATATCATGGAAAAATTTTTGCTAAATTTGTTCAACTCGACAGTGCCTACACAAAAAAAGAAAGTTCAACAGGCTTGGGTTTAACAATTACTAAAGAATTAGTTGAACTTCACGGGGGGAAAATTTCTCTTATTAGTGAAGTAAACAATGGCTCTACTTTTATTGTAGAAATTCCATTTTAGGAATTTCTACTATATTAAAAATTTATTATTCAATGTCCTTTTCTTTCTCTTTTATTGCGATAAAAAGAGAAAGAAAAGAACGAAAAGAAAGAGAAAATACGCTATCGCTTCCTACGCTCTTACGAGCGTTAAATCAAATGGATGTAGCAAGCAAAGCTTGCACTCTTTCGCTCACTATCGCAGCTAATCGCTGCACGTTCGCGGCGCGATTGTCGTTCTATATTTATATTAATGAACAAGATTGGTTATTTTTTTACCTTCTTAGCATTTTTTAAGTCACTGTCAAAATAACCTACAATAAATTTAAATGTATTAAGTGCCGAATCTATGCTCATCACTCGCGGTTTGTTCCCACGTTTTTCTTTAACAGTAATTGTGCCATCTTTTAAATTAACATCTTCTAAAATATATACGTGCCAAGTTCTGCCATCAAGCATTTTTACGCCCGTTCCGATTACAAAGCTGTGTTTTTTTTCTTTATCCATGCGCTCAAATAGGTTCATAACTTCATCTTTGTAGCCGCTTAAATCAAAATTAAAATCTTGTTCTGCAATCACTCTAGGTTCAACACCTGTAAATATTTTCATGAAATGTGACGGAAGGTTGTTTTCGAAAGCATAATCTTTAAAATTGTCCGTAAACCTGCAAATCCAAGGTTTTGCCTTGTGTTTATTTTCATATTCAGCAACTGAAACATCCATGCTTCTTATTATTTCATTATCTTGTAGTCTATAAAGTTTTTCGTAACCTTTTACGATAGCATTTGTCGGGATTGTATATTTCTCTTCTTTATTATTTGGTGCGTATAAATAGCAATTTATTAATTTAGGATTTTTGTCGTCGTATTGAATGTGTTCTTTTATAACTTTGCGACCGTTTGGTGTGTGCGATAGAGTTTCTAAGGTCGTCATTAAGTAACAGTCACTAAAATGCTGTTTTGTACTCTCAAATTTATCAATATCTTTATCAGAAATTGACGCACGAAAAGAAAAATTAGCACTATTCAAACGACCTATCATATCTTTATTAAAAATGAAAAATGTAAATTATTGCTAAATTATTGCAAAAATGTTACAATTTGAAAGGTAGCTTGTATAGTTAGCGAATTTGGTGATTCGCCCCTTGTGGGAGAAGCTGGGTGAAGCCCTGATGAGGGGTATTATTAAGGAATTAAATATGGAAATACTAATCGGTTCAGACCATGGTGGTTATAAATTAAAACAAGAAATTATAAAATATTTAAATGAATTAGGACATACAGTAGAAGACTGTGGCTGTTATTCTGATGCTTCTTGTGATTATCCTGATATTGCGCAAGATGTAGCTAAAAAAGTTTTATCAACAGGCAAAAAAGCAATTCTTGTTTGTGGGACAGGAATTGGCATGTCAATTGCTGCAAATCGTTTTAAAGGAATTAGAGCATCACATTGCACAGACACTTTTACTGCAAGAATGACAAGAATGCACAATAATTCAAATATTTTATGTTTAGGTGAAAGAATTACAGGCACAGGTCTTGCGCTTGATATTGTTGAAATTTGGTTAAATACAGATTTTCAAGGCGGAAGACACGAAATAAGAATAAATAAATTGGAGTTATAAATGACAGAAGAAATTACATCATATAAATTTGCTTGTGTAGTTGCAAGATTTTTAGAAGAAAGAATTGCAAGTGATATTTCTATTTTGAATATCAGTAATGTTTCATCTTTCGCTGATTATTTTGTAATATGTTCAGCACAAACAAGTACACAAGTTAAAGCTTTAACTGAAAATTTGGCTGAAAAAGTAAAATCAACATTTTCAAGATTACCTTTAGGCAGAGAAAACGATGTTAAAAATCGTTGGAACTTGATTGATTACGGTGATGTAGTTGTACATATTCTTCAACAAGATGAAAGAGAAGCTTATGCAATAGAAAAATTCTGGAACCACGCATTCAGCATTCCTCGTAACACTTGGTTAGAAGAGTCAATTGAATATTCTGTTTATGAAAATATTAAAAAATAATTCATTTCTTTAATGGATTAACAAGAGAGCTTACAATAAGGAATATTATGGATAAAAAAGAATTAAATAAAGCAATAGAAAAAACCGTTTTAAAAATGGCAATGGAGCCTAAAAATACTGAGCATTATCACGAGCTTGCTAAATACTATGCTATGGATAATCAGTATGACAAAGTTATTTCTGTATATGAGAGTCTTTTAGAAATTGATCCAAAAGATTTACAAACCTTATTGAATTTAGGTAGCATTTGGTTTTATTCGAAAGAATACAAGAAAGCTTTAAAATATTTTAACCAAGCAATGCTTGTAAATCCAAGTAATTATTTAGTTTACTATAATATGGCGAACACTTATGCAGAGCTTAAAAACTTCTCAAAAGCCTTGCATTACTATAATAGAACGCTTGATTTTAATTCTCAAGACCCTGAAATTTACAACGCGATTGCACTTTTATACCATGACTTTGAAGATTATGTTGAATCAAGAGCATATTATGAAAAAGCTTTGTCGCTTGATCCTGATAATTTAACCGCATTGGTGGATTTAGGAAATGTTTGTTTTAAGCTATTTGACTATAATAAAGCTCTTGAATACTATTACAAAGTGTTCAAGCTTGCACCTGATAACAAAACTGTGGCTCTTTGCATTGCAAATACGCTTGCAGTATCAAAAGACAAAGAAAAATGTTATGATTATTTTGAAAAAGCTATTGCACTTCCGGGTGATAACTATAAGGCTTATATTTGCTATGCGATAGCGAAATCAGATTTTAAAGATTATGAAGATGCTATTGAATTGTACAAAAAAGCTATCGAAATTAATCCTAAAGAAGCTAATGCTTATATATTAACAGGAAACTTGTATTCTAATATAAAAAAATTCAAGGAAGCAGAAGCTGAGTATAAAGAAGCGCTTAAAATTAATAAACTTGATCCAAGCATTTATGTATTGATTGCTAATGTTTATTATATGAATAATGAAGTAGAACGTTCAATTTACTCATATAGAGCTGCTGTAAATATGCGTCCTGAAAATGATGAGTACAAACTTGTTTTCATCCAAGTTTTAGATGATTATATTGAACAACAAAGAAAGGGTGATATCGTTGCAACCTTCTAGACAAATTTATCCAATTGAAAGACTAATATCAGCAGGCTCATATTTGACAGCCGGTGGAGCGGGTTTTGTGTGGCTTATTATTGCTACATTAATGAAAAAGAATGTTACGCCATTTTTGATGTACCATATTTTGCAATCAATATTTTTATCAATTGCATACTTTTTGCTTGCAACATTTGCAGAATTAATCTATGTAATTCTTTATAGAATTCCATTTATAAATGCAATTCCTTATTTTATTAATATGCCATTGCCGTTTGTTTTTGGGCTTTCTATTGTTCAGACAATTACAACAGCAATTATTTTGTATTTAGCAATAACTGCAGGTATGGGAATGTATAGCTATATACCGTGGGTATCTGATATTATTGACCAAAATACGGGTAGAAAATAATATCAACCTCATTCATGTAACCTCCGGCTCGAATCCTCACCCGAAAATCTAAGTTTCGCAGTGCTCAACTTGATTTTCTGCCCTCTCCCAAAGAGATGGATTGTGAACGATGTTGGCACAGCTTTTAACAATTGAATGACATTCGCGCCGCGAACATGCAGCGATTAGCTGCGATAGTGAGCGTAAGAGTGCAGGCTCTGCCTGCTATATCCATTTAATCCACAACCGACAGGTTGTAGAAAACAGCAAAAGTTTCTTCTTTTTTGTTACTTTTTTCCTTCTTGCTTTTTCAAAGAAGAAAAAAGTAAGAATTATTTTGTAATATAAGTTTTTTTTTGAATTATCCAATTTTATCTCTTTTATAGCTATAAAAAGAGATAAATTATTATAAGACCATTGCAAGAATCATCAAAATCATAGCCCCAATCTCCATAGCAGTTGACATGCGCTGTGAAAATTTATTTGAATCATATTTAGAAGCTGATTTTTTAGCTTTACTTACACTGTTTAGTCTTTTAATACGTGTAGCTGTATCTTCGTTCGAAAATTCAGTTCCAAAAGTTTCGTATTCAAGCTGTGCCAATTCATCGTTTAAATTAGGGTTTGAGGGAAGCATTGCAGAACCACCGGTCATATCGCCATAATTAGTATAAGGTCTTGTGTAATTTCTCTGTCCAAACGGCATTTTAAAACGATTGTTACTCAAACCTGATAAATCATTTGATGTCAAAGTATCATTATCATAATAACTTTGACTTCTAAAATTATTATTATAGGAATTTTTAGCAATTGTTTCCGGCATTATTTTGGCTTTTATTCTATCCATTCTTGTAGAATAATCATCAACATCATATATTTTGCCGAATATTTTACGCTCGATTGCAACTATACGTGAATGAAAATCACGATTTTTATATGTTTGATTAAATATTTTCTGTTCAATTTCATCCACAATAGGATAATTTACTGAACTATCAGCTATAGTTTCATCTTCTTTAAAACTGTCTTCTGTCGGTTCAATTTCCAAACCTATTACATCTGCTGAAATATCACCGGAAAGTTTTTTTATTCTTTTATTAATGTCACCGCTTGAAGATTTCCCATAAACAGTTTTTTCAAGACGTGAAATTCGATTTTGCGCACTATCATTTGAGTAATCAAAACCGTAAATATCGTTTTCAATTTTTGTAATCAAACTATCAGATTTTTGAGTTGCAGCTTCAACATTAAATCCTGTAAAACCGAATATATACGCAAATATTAGAAATGTCGCAAGAATTTTTTTCATAGTAGTACCACCTTGTTACCACTATAAATTGTGATTTCATACATAGCTATTCAACCATCAATTATAAAAATTCACAGCAAACATTAGAATAAAGTTCTAGTTTACTGTAACAGTTAAGTATTATTTGTGCTCCTTTTTAACTAAATAAAATGTAGAGTTATAAATATACAAACATTTATATTTATGCTAAAATCACATAAAAGAGGAGTTATCATGAAAGTTCTTGTGACGGGTGCAAATGGCATGTTGGGTCAGGATTTATGTCCAATATTAGAAGATAATGGATTTGAAGTAATAGAAACAAATCATACTGATTTAGATATTACAAATGAATTAATGATACAAAGAGTCTTTGATGAAGTCCATCCTAATTACGTAATAAATTGTGCTGCTTATACCAATGTAGATAAAGCTGAAACAGAAAAAGAACTGGCAGAAAAAGTTAATGCTCTTGGTACTGAATTAATTGCCAAAGCTTGTGCAAGACTAGATATACCTTTACTTTATGTATCAACAGATTACGTTTTTAATGGAGAAAAGCAAAGTTCGTATTTAACTACTGATGCTCCAGACCCTATTAATTATTATGGTTTAACCAAATATCAAGGAGAAGAAGCTATTAAAAAATCTTGTAACAAATATTTTATTACAAGAACAAGCTGGCTTTATGGTCATCATGGCAAAAATTTTGTTGAAACAATGATATCGCTAAAAGATAAAGAGGTTCTAAAAGTAGTTGATGACCAAATCGGTTGTCCGACTTGGACTGTAGAACTAGCTACTGCAATAACAAAGCTTTTACAAACAGAAAATTACGGAACATACCACGTTTGCGGTTCAGGTTCAACCAGTTGGTACGGTTTTGCAAAGGAAATATTTGAATATCTTGGATTGGATGTTAATCTGCAACCTTGCAAAACTTCAGAATTTCCAAGACCTGCTAAACGCCCTCGTTACAGTGTAATGGAAAATAATAAAATTTGTAGATTTTGGAAAGACGCACTTCACGATTATTTAGATTTGAGAATAGAGGAATAAAATGAAAAAGAAAATAAGCATATTGGGTTCAACTGGTTCAATCGGCAGACAAGCGCTTGAAGTAATCGAAAAACTTCAAGATAAATTTGAAATCATAGCTTTAACGGCAGGCTCTAATATAGAACTTTTAAATGAACAAATTAAAAAATTTAAACCCAAATATGCTTATGCAGAGCAAATAAATAAAATTGAAGGCGCAAAACCTTTGAGTCTAGAAGAAATTTGCTCAAATAAAGAAAATGATATTATTTTAGTAGCTGTTTCCGGTCGAATAGGCTTAAAACCAACAATTACTGCAATTAATAACGGGATTGACATTGCTTTAGCAAACAAAGAAACACTTGTTATGGCCGGTGATATAGTTATGCCCCTGGCTAAAGAAAAAGGCGTTAAAATTGTTCCGGTAGATAGTGAACACTGCGCTATCCACCAATGTATTAAAAATATTGCGCAAGTTGACAAATTAATAATTACAGCTTCTGGCGGACCATTTTTGAAAAAAACTGTTGAAGACATGAAAAATGCAACAGTTGAACAAGCTTTAGCTCACCCTCGTTGGAATATGGGACGTAAGATTACCGTAGACAGTGCAACTCTTATGAACAAAGGCTTAGAAGTTATTGAAGCACATCATTTGTTTAACATGAATTATGATGATATACAAGTTGTTGTTCACCCACAAAGTATTGTGCATTCAGCAATTGAATATGTTGATGGTAGCGTAATTGCACAATTAGGTCTTCCGAGCATGCATATTCCTATTCAGTATGCAATTACTTATCCCGAAAGGTATGAAGGTATAAAATCTAAGAGTTTTAGTTTTGCAGAAATCGCACGTTTAGATTTTGAAGAACCTGATTGGAATAAATTCAAAGCCCTTAAATTGGCCTATGATGCAGGAAGAATAGGTGGTTCTGCAACTGTATGCTTAAATGCTTCTAACGAAGAAGCTGTATTTGCGTTCTTAAAAGGTCAAATCAAATTATTTGATATTATTGACTCAGTTGAAAAGATGATGGCAAAACACATAGTTGTAAAAAATCCTAATATTGACGAAATATTTGCAATTGATGAAGAAATAAGACGTAAAACAAAAGAATTATTTTAATTTAAAGAGTTTAAGTATTTGGCTAAACCTTCTCCCATTGAAAAACAAGAAGGTATAATTCTTAGTGCTCCTTGCGCCTCAAAGTCAGTTGAAATGCAACGTCCGACTACAAAAAGATTATCTTTTACAATAAGAGATTCTATTGGCAATTGATACTCTTGATAAACTTTTTCAAGCTTTGATGAATCTTTTTTGTCTGAATGAATATCAATAGGGTAATTAGATATTACAACCGGATAATCGAACTTTTTGCCGCTCTTCAAATCTTCTTGTGTGTATATGTATTTTCCCTTAACACGATTGGAAACACGTACCCCTAGAGAATTTGCGATGTTTGATATATAAGAATTCTCAAAACCTTTCAGATATTTTTTGCAAAAATTTGAAAGTCTAAATATGCTTGCACGTCCCTCTACATAAGGGTTTTGAGGATTTAACAATCGAGGACAGTTGAAAGCAATAGAATCTGACGTTCCAGCTACTGAAAATAGTTGAAAATAGTTGGAATCCGCTTCTGTTATAACTCCATCTTCAATAGCCTGCTTAAACAAAGGCTTTAAAGCCCAATTTCTGCCAGTATCCCATGTGTATGCCGTTGATAAATAAGTTTTACCATCCACAACACAGCTCGTTGTGACATCTCTATCTTTATCAAATTCCATAATCCAATTAGAAAATTTTTCGACATCAACCCCCGACATAATAAATCTTAAATTTATTGGTTGATATTTTTTTTCTAAAAATTCACAATTTAATTTTTCACAAATTTTTGCATCGCCTGTCGCATCTACTAGATATGCCGTTTCGATAGGGTGTGATAATGTATTGCCACAATGAAATAATTTATTGTTATTTATCGTTACGATATATGACGATAAATTTTCTTCTACTTTTTTTACTTCTGATTCAAATCTAATTTCGACATGTGCTTCCTGCATCATTTCATCAAGTACAATTTTTGTCAGCTCAGGATTAAACCATCCTTTATTGCCGTCAGAATATGTTATTGCCCCGTCGATTGAGTGTAATTTATTATATAAAGAATCAAAAAACTCAGTATTTATCGCATTATCAGAGGTTTTCATAGCCGGAACAACCAAAGCAGAAGTAATTGAGCCGCCTAAAAAAGAGTTCTTTTCTATTAATAAAACTTTTAACCCTAATTTTCCTGCAATATAGGCACAAGCACATCCAGCAGTTCCGCCTCCGACAATAGTTACATCGTACTTATTCATTCTCTCTACCTCTCAATTTAATATATTTAGACGAACACATCAACGTGCTGTGTCTATATTCGTATTCTCTAAGTTCTAAAATATCTTTGCTGTCAAAAGATAAATTCGGGTCATGATAAGGAATTCCGGCCTTAGTTAGGCACAAACCAAGCTCGTAATTATTCAACGGGTATTTAATTCTTGATTTATCTTTAGACGCAATTGTACCTATAAACTTTTTGTTTTTCTCATTATAAATCTTTCCAACGAAAAAATTATTTTCCAAAAGAGTGTTTCTAACTTGTACCGAATTAGAATAAGTCATAAGTACACCATTTGGAGCAAGTTTTTTGTACAACTCAGCTATAAATTCCATAGACCAAAGTTGAGGTGCTTTAGTATATGTAAATGCGTCTAGGAATATGCAGTCATATTGCTCGTTTAATTCTAAAATAGTCTTTCGAGCATCATTTATCCAAAAATTTAACGTAATAAAGCTCTCAATAGCCTTAAAATCCATTTTTTTATTCCGTTTCGATAAATGGTCATAATATATATTATGTAAAAAGGTCGATAAAAAACTATTAGATGACTTATTATACCCCCATTTTTGATTAAACTTGGCATATTTTATAAGAGATTTTTCAAAAAATCTCTTATTTTTATTTTCTCGAAGAATTTCTTTTAAATTTTTGTCGGGATAATCAGATCCAAATTTCTCTGCAAGAGAATTTAAAATTATATAGTTAACAAAAGGATTAACTTTGTACTCTTTTTCAATATGCATATTTCTAAATTTTATATCCAAAAGCTCATTAATTTCTTTTCTGTTCTTAGGTAAAAAATAAGACATTAAATCAGAAAACAAATCTTTGAGTTTATAATAAGAATCAAA
>CAKVGW010000061.1 GCA_934747325.1 uncultured Candidatus Melainabacteria bacterium
CGTTTGCTTCTGATGAATGCTGCAACGTCACCAACTGTTTGCTTGTTAGAGCCTTTTACAGAGATTTTAGTGTTAGCTTCAACTGCAATGGTGATACCAGCAGGTGGTTCAACGATTACAGGGTGAGAATAACCAAGTGCCATGTTAAGTTTAGAACCTTCCATAGCTGCACGGTAACCAACACCAACGATTTCCAATTTCTTTTCAAAACCTTGAGAAACACCATGAATAGCGTTTGCAATAAGAGTTCTGAATAAACCGTGAAGAGCATTTGTTTTTCTATCGTCTGAGTTTGGTTCAACGATAACGTGGTTATCAGCAACAGAAACTTTCACTTCATCTCTAACTGTAACTGTTTCAGTACCTTTAGGTCCTTTTGCTGTTATAATGTTTCCATCAATTTTTACTTCAACGCCTGATGGAATTTCAATAGGCTTTTTACCAATTCTTGACATATTATTTTCTCCTTTTTGTTTAAACAGGCTTTTCTGTCAATTGAACCTGTTTTAAGTGTGATGTCTTTAAGTCATTAAGTCGTTAGGTCGTTAAGTTCGTTATAAATATTTATGGATTGCTTCGTCGCCATAAAGTGAAGTTGCTCTTCGCAATGACCCAATGTAATTAAAAGAACTTAACGTCTTTTGTCTTAACGCCTTAACGACGTTCTAATATACATAGCAAAGTACTTCGCCACCTAAGTTTTCTTTTCTAGCTTTTCTATCTGTTAAAAGACCTTTGCTAGTAGAAACAACTGCGATACCCATACCACCTAAAACTTGTGGAAGGTTTTTAGCTTTGCAGTAGTTTCTAAGACCTGGTTTAGAAACTCTTTGTAAGTTTGAAATAACAGGTTTGTTAGCTTCGTCATACTTTAATTCGATTGTTAAGTATTTGAAGTGTCCTTCTGCTCTTTCAGAGTAATCAGTGATGAAACCTTCTGATTTTAAAAGTTTAGCCAAAGCTACTTTTAATTTAGAAGATGGCATTTCAACTGATGGGTGAGAAACTAAATTAGCGTTTCTGATTCTTGTTAGCATATCTGCTACTGGATCTGTGTTCATTTTACTTATCCTTTTTCCTATGGTTTGGAACTTTTACTTCAAAGAGTGCTTTTGGTCGAAATATTTATTTAAAGATTCCTATAATAAATAAATTATCATTAGAATTTTATTTTCTGCCTTTGTACTCTTTGACGGTTTGTTCCGCCCCTTGTACTCGTCGCTTGCTAAATTAATTTTTGCTCAATAAAAGCGTTTTTTAGTAGTCCGACCATTTCATATTAGCATGACAATATTTTTTATACAAGCAAATTGTTAAAAATTATTGCAAAAATATTCCCCAACTACCTAATAGTTTTTTTATAAAAATTTAAGTTTAATAAGATTATTAAATCTTTTTCATACTTCCAGCTATTCTTAATTCCATAGAGCCATTAACGGCTCTTTTTTTTATTTTGTAACAATTCTTGTCAAAAATTTTCTATAATGATACGATTGAAGTGAGGAGAATTGTATGGGAGAGAATTTTAATATAATCCAATTTCTAAAAAGTGCTGTTGCAACAGGCGCTTCTGATGAACATTTAATGGTTGGACATTCACCATTTATCAGAAAGAATGGTTTTATAAAGAAAACTAACATGCCTGCACTTTCAAAAGAAGAATTGGACAGTGCTATATTGGAAATCGCTCCAACTGCAATAAGAGATGAAATATTAACTCTTTGTGATGTAGATTTTATGTATGAAATCAAAGGTTGTTCTCGTTTTAGAGTGAATTATAACCGTCAGCTCGGACAACCAGCTCTTGTAATAAGAAATATTACTTATTCAATTCCTCAATTAAAAGATTTAGAGTTGCCAGAAATTTTAAGTTCTATTGTTGAATATCAAAATGGTATAGTGCTTGTTACCGGACCGACCGGAAGCGGAAAATCTACCACGATAGCATCTTTAATCAACCAAATTAATGCAACAAGTTCAAGGCATATTGTAACGATTGAAGATCCTATTGAATATGTTTTCGGCTGTAAAAAGAGTATTGTTTCTCAACGTCAAGTAGGAGTTGATACAAGAAGCTTTTCTGATGGTATTAAATATGCCCTAAGGCAAGACCCTGACGTTATTTTTATCGGTGAAATTCGAGATAAGGAAACTATGGAAGCGGCTTTGAAGGCTTCTGAAACGGGTCATTTAGTTTTTTCAACTTTACACACTAATGATGCGGTTCAAACAATTAACCGTATTGTTAATATGTTTGAAGAGTCTAATCGTTATTTAATAAGAAAGCAATTATCTGAAACATTGAGAGCAACTATTGCACAAAAACTTGTGTATTCAGAGCAAGCACAAAAAAGATTTCCGGCTTGCGAAATTATGGTAGTAACTTCTACAATAAAGGATTACATAAATAAAGATAATACAGATGAAATCTACGAATTGTTACGTGACAATACAGTTGATAATATGATTTCAATGAATACATCTTTAGCAATTTTGACTGACAAAGGTTGTATTTCGCAAGAAGAAGCATTAAACAATTCAAATGATGAACCGGAATTAGAAAAAATATTTAGGGGAGTATATCAGGGTACTAAGGCTTATTATGAATAATTACGTTACTGAAGCTATAAATTTAAAATCTTATAATTTAAATGATGCGGATAAAATCATTGTTATGTATTCAAAAGACAATGGACTTATTAAAGGTGTTGCAAAAGGGATAAAAAAGCCTAAAAGTAAATTGGGCGCAAGAATGGACTTACTTGTTGCTAACAGTTTACAGCTTCTGAAAGGTCGTTCTATGGATACAATCGTTCAAGCGCAAACTGTAAATCATTTTCGGAAAACAAGAGAAGATATGGATAAACTTATGCTTTCTTCTTATATTTCAGAAGTTGTTATGAATTTTGGAGAAGGCTCTGAAGCTGCTTCTAAAGAAATTTATGAACTTCTTTATAAAGCTTTGAATAGAATTTCAAATTCTGTAGAAAAAAAAGATATGTTGATAGCAGCAATAAAATTTCAATTAAAAATGCTTTTGATTATGGGTTTTTGTGTTGAATTAGATACTTGCCTTTGCTGCCGTGAACAAGTTTTAGATGAAGAAATGTATTTCTCTTCATCTATGGGCGGAATTATTTGTAAAGAATGTAACGAACATTTGGGTGTAAAACTAAAAATGCATAATAAAATTCGTGACTTTTTACAAGCAATGCTTCAGTTTGATTTTGAATATGAAAGCGAATATGACAGAAAAGCTACTGAAAAAGTTTGTCAAGTTTGCTTTGATTTGTTGGATGAGTACATAAAAACTCATACAAATAAACGCCAAAAGTCAGTTAAATTGATTAAAGAAATGGCAGGTGTATAATGCCAAAAAAGAAAATAAAACTTGCGCATTTATATCCAAAATTATTAAATATATACGGTGATGGTGGAAATATTCTTACGCTAAAAAAAAGATGTGAATGGCGCGGAATTGATATTGAAATTGATGAGATTAATATTGGTGATGAAATTTCTGAACATGATATTTATTTTATCGGTGGTGGTCAAGATTTGCAACAAATTGCTGTTGCAGAAGAAATGCAAAAACATAAAGAGTTTTTAATATCAGAACGAGATAGGATGTCCGTATTTTTAGGCATTTGTGGTGGATATCAGTTGATGGGGCATTATTATCAGCCGCATAATGGTGAAAAACTTCTCGGGATAAGTCTTCTAGATGCTTACACGGTAGCAGGCGATAAAAGATTTATTGGTAATGTAACTGTTAAGACTGATTTAGTAGAACCAAATACATTGGTTGGGTTTGAAAATCACAGCGGTTTGACTTACTTACAAGGAAGTACAGAACCGATTGGGAAAGTTGTAGTCGGTCACGGTAATAATGGTCAAGACAAAAGTGAAGGTGCAAGATTTAAAAATGTTTTCGGAACTTATTTGCACGGTTCATTTTTACCGAAGAATCCTCAATTTGCAGATTATTTAATAGAATTAGCATTAGGCTCAAAACCTGAACCACTGGAGGATACAATTGAAAATGCAACACATAATTCTTTGATAAATAAAAAATATTAACAATTGTATTTCCTGTAAAATTATAAAAAGTTTTTTACATTTTAAATACTTCCCCTGTATAATAGATTTATGCAGGGGAAGTTATTTTGAAAGAGCAAACTCTTATTAATATAATAAAAAATCAAACAGGTGATGAATATATCGGTGATGATTGTGCATACTTAAAAGACTTGGGCATTGTAGTAACTCAAGATAGTTTAGTAGAAGATGTGCATTTTAAATTAACTTGGTGTACACCATATCAATTGGGGTATAAAGCAGTCACTGTAAATATTAGCGATGTACTGGCTTCTGGAGCTGAGCCTAAATATATAACTATTGCACTTTCTTTACCTGCAAGTATTGATGAAAATTTTGTTGAAGAATTTTATAAAGGTGCAAAATCTGCATTAAGAGGCGCGAAAATTATAGGCGGTGATATTACAGGTTCTGATAAAGTCTTTATCTCTATTACAGCTATTGGTACAACAAAAGGGCGTAAAATTTCATCAAGAAAGAACGCAAAAATTGGTGATGTAGTAATTACAAAAGGTGAGTTTGGCAAAAGTGCATTAGGCTTGAAGGAATTAAAGAATGGCGGGAAAAATTTGGAACTTATTCGTGCTCATTTGGAACCGCAATTAGAAGAACGTTTTGCAAAAGAAATAGCGACACAAATAGATTGTGAATACGCAATGATGGACACTTCTGATGGTTTGGCAGATGCATTGTTTCAAATCGCTCAATCAAGTAATGTTTCGATTGATTCAAAAATCGTGGAAGGAATATTTGGAGCAGAGGATTATAAACTTGTTGCAACTGTTCCAAGAATATTTTTAAAAAGGCTTACTGAATATGAAATAATCGGTGAAGTAATTGAAAGGCAAGATTATATTCTAAAAATCGGTGATAAAAAGTATTATAACTATGATGAATTAGGTTTATATAACCATTTTGAGAAAGAGGAAGCATGAAAAATTTTTCACTTATAATAACAGCCGGCGGAACATCTTCGCGTTACGGTAATAAAAATAAATTGTTAGAAAAAATTAATGACAAAACAGTTATAGAAGAAACTGTCTCCAAGTTTATTGATTTTGATGAAATAGATGAAGTAATTATATCCGCAAACAGTTCAATAATTGAAACATTACAAGAATTATTAAATAATCCGAAAGTTAAGATTATTGAAGGCGGAAATACTAGACAAAAATCTGTGTATAACGCTTTACAAGTTGTTAAAAATGACTATGTTTTAATTCATGACGGTGCGCGTCCGCTAATCAGAAAAGATACTATTGCTTATGTTTTAGAAGCAGTTTTGGATAAAGATGCAGTAACTGTTATGACAAAAACTACTGATACTATTAAAGAGGTTGATTCAACAGGAAGAATTATTCGTACAATTGACCGTTCGAAACTGTATAACACTCAAACTCCGCAAGCGTTTAAAACTTCTATTATAAAAGATGCTCATGAAAAATTGAAAGACGGTAATTTTACAGATGATTGTTCAATGCTGGAAGAATTGAATATTCCTGTTTATATAGTAAACGGAAGTTATACTAATATTAAAATTACAATTAAAAGTGATTTAGATTTTGCGAAGCTTTATATTTAGCTTGTTTTGTTGCGTTTTGCGATAAAAAGTGAAAATTAAAAAATCGTTAATTTTATTAAGTTTTGTAATATTATGTATTAAAATTTATATATAGAATAAAAAGGACTTATTATGAAATACAAAGATTACTATGAAATATTGGGTGTAAGTCGAGATGCGGATGCAGCTGCGATAAAATCAGCATATAGAAAATTGGCTAGAAAATATCACCCTGATGTTAATAAAACAAAAGAAGCAGAAGAAAAATTTAAAGATATAAACGAAGCTTATGAAGTTTTGTCAGATAAGGCTAAACGTCAAAGATATGATAGCTTAGGCTCTAACTGGCAAGGTGGTGCTGATTACACTCCACCTCCTGGATTTGAAAACTTTAATTTTAACTTCAACCAAGGCGGTGCACAAAGCTTTGACTTTGGCGGAAGCGGTTTCTCAGATTTCTTCGGTTCATTGTTTGGTGATATGATGGGGGGAATGGCAGGTGGTCAAGGTGCTAACTTCGGCGGATTTGATTTCTCTCAAGCAGGAGGAAGAGGTGCTTCACAAGCACGTTCAAGAAGAACTGCACAACAAGCCAAAACAGAAGATTTAGATATCACAAAAAATCTTAATGTAACTGCAAAAGAAATTTTTGAAGGTAAACCAATATCAGTAACCTTTACAGACATGGAAAAATGTCCGTATTGTCATGGCGGTTATTGTTCACACTGTGGCGGAACAGGAATTATTTCAAACCCAAGGACTGTAAAAGTTAAATTACCGAAAGGCGTTACAGAAGGTAAAAAAGTTCGTTTAAAGGGCGAAGGTAAGGCTGATGAATACGGTCGCAAAGGTGATTTGTATTTAGTTGTCCATTTTAAGGATTCTGAGTACGAGTTTGATGGTGATAATTTGGTAAAAGAAGTTGAAATTACACCTCCTGAAGCAGTTTTAGGATGTTCTAAAGACATTGAAACCTTGCATGGTAAGATTAATATAAAAATTCCTGCCGGTGTTTCAAGCGGTCAATCATTAAGATTAAAACAAATGGGATTACCTAAAACTAGTGGCTTTGGAGACTTAAATGCAAAAATTAAAATAGTCGTTCCTAAAAATTTGTCTAGCGAAATAATTGATTTATACAAAAAAATTCAAAAATTAAGTGTTTAAAAAATAGGATGGATAAACTCCATCCTATTTTTTTTATAATATTTTACTTGACATATTCCCTTAAAATTAAGACAATAATAAAAGATATGGGGGGTGTATGACTAAACAAACTTTTTTACACGATAAACACGTAGCACTTGGGGCGAGAATGGTTGATTTTGCCGGTTGGGATATGCCGGTTCAGTATTCTTCAATTATTGATGAGCATAAAACAGTTAGAGAGGCTGTAGGTTTATTTGATGTTTCACACATGGGTGAAGTTATTGTTTATGGAGAAGATGCACTTCCGTATTTAAACAAACTTGTTCCGCAAGATGTGACAAAGCTTGTTGATTCAAAAGCCGTTTATTGCCAACTTACAAATAAGCAAGGCGGAATTATTGATGATTTAATTATTTATAAGCTTGAAGATAAGAAATACTTAATTATAGCAAACGCTTCAAGAATTGATGAAGATTTGAACTGGATGGTTCGTAACAAATGCGGATTTGATGTTTCAATTGTTAATGAATCGCATAATTACTCACTTTTAGCTGTTCAAGGGCCTAAAGCTTGTGAACTTATCAAAAAGCTTGGTGTTAATGAGTTACCACCATTTTTCTCTATAAAAAGAGGAGAATTGTTTAATATTAACCTATGGATTTCTAGAACCGGCTATACAGGTGAAGACGGCGTTGAAATTATGGTTAGAAATGAATTTTCTGAATACTTATGGGATAAACTTTTAGATGCCGGTAAGGAATTTGGAATCAAGCCAATAGGACTTGGTGCAAGAGATACATTAAGACTTGAAGCAGCATTACATTTATATGGCAATGATTTAGACGAAAATACAACGCCTATTGAAGCAGGACTTGCTTGGTCAGTATGTAAAAATAAAGCAGAAGATTACAATGGCAAAGCAAAGATTGAAGAACAGCTAAAAAATGGTGTTGAAAAGAAACTAATCGGTTTAAAAATGCTTGATAAATCAATTGCAAGACATGGTTATGATGTATTTTACAATAACGAAAAAATCGGAGTTATTACAAGTGGTGGGATTTCGCCAATCAGAGGTGACAATATCGCATTAGCTTACATAAAAAATCTTGACAATTTAGCTGTAGGCTCTACAATTCAAGTATCAATAAGAGAAAAATTACACGACGCTGAAATCGTAAAACGTCCTTTTGTAGAAAAGAAAAATAAAACAAATAAATAGGAGATAATTTAAATGAACGAAAGCATGTTATGCACAAAAACTCATGAATACGTCTTGGAACAAGGCGATACTTACGAAGTTGGTATTACAGATTATGCAATCGAACAATTGGGTGACATTGTTTTTATAGAATTGCCGGAAGTTGGTGCCACATTCTCTAAAAATGAAGCCTTTGCAACTATTGAATCAGTTAAAGCTGCTTCTGAAATTTATATGCCTATTTCAGGTGAAGTAGTTGAAGTTAACGAAGAAATTGTTGACAGTCCTGAATTATTAAATGATGAAAGCTATGATAACAAATGGTTTGTAAAAATCAAATCTGATGCGCCTCAAGTTGAGTTCGCTGATTTAATGGATTACGCAGATTATAAAGAAGAAATTGAATAATGAAAAATTTTTTAGCACATACAGATGAAATTAGAAAACAAATGCTTGATGAAATTTCACTAGCGTCAGTTGATGATTTATTTAAACAAATTCCCGTAAAGTTTAAGGATTTTAATTTATATAATCCGAAAAGTGAAATGGAAGCTCAAAAAGAGATTAAAAAGCTTGCAAGAAAGAATAAAACCGAGTATGCAAACTTTTTAGGAGGTGGAGTTTATAATAAATTTATTCCTGCGTGCGTAAATTATATAGCACAAAGGTTTGAATTTTTGACTGCTTATACTCCTTATCAACCTGAAATTTCACAAGGAACTTTGCAAATAATTTATGAATATCAGACAATGATTTCAAGATTAACCGGCATGGATATTGCAAACGCTTCCATGTATGATGGTGGTTCAGCTTGTGCTGAAGCTATTTTAATGGCACATAGAATAGCTAAAGGCAAAAAGAACAAAGCGCTTGTTTCTAATTTACTTAATCCTGAGTACAAAGAAGTCGTTAAAACTTATACTTGGGCTCAAGGTATTGAGGTTGAATGGTTTGATGAATTACCTGAAAATACGGCGGATTATTGTTGTGTTTTAGTGCAATATCCTGATTATTATGGTGAAGTTAGAGCTTTAGTTAAACCTGATACTTTGTTTATAGTATGTGCTAATTTATCGGCTTTAGCAGTAATTAAACCACCAGTGGAAGCTGATATTGTAGTAGGAGATATTCAACCTCTTGGAGTTTCAATGAGTTTTGGCGGGCCTCATGCCGGCTATATGGCTTGTAAAGAAGCTTATATGCGCCAACTTCCGGGACGTTTGGTTGGAAGAACTGTTGACGCGGATGGCGAACAAGCTTTTACGCTTACTATCCAAACAAGAGAACAACATATCAAGCGTGAAAAAGCAACAAGTAATATTTGTTCTAATCAATCTTTAGTTGCGCTTTCAACAACTTTATATTTAAGTCTTTTAGGAGAAAAAGGATTTAGGGAAGCAAGTATTTTATCGGCGAATATGGCGCATGCACTTTCAAAAATGCTTAA
>CAKVGW010000062.1 GCA_934747325.1 uncultured Candidatus Melainabacteria bacterium
TTAAGAATAGATTTTGCATTATCATACATGTCTTTAAACTCTTGATACTCTTGAAAATTAGTCACAAAAACCTCTCTTACGTTAGATTAACACAAAAATATAATGTTTGTACCTTGTTGTTGTGTGCAACATTTTCATTGAACACGACACGAATTTTATTGAATAAAACAAAAGTAGGTTAGGCTGTGCCTGAAAACAATAAAAGAATGCGCCAAATTGACGCATTCTTTTTTGCTATTAATTAAATAACTATTATACGTTAGCTAATTTAGCTTCACTTTCAAGTTGCAATGTAACTGTTGTAATATCGCAAACTGAAGATGGTCCGAAGTATTGGATAGCACCAGGGAACAAGTATCTGTCATTTAGTGCCCAATCTTCTCTGTTAGCTTCAAGTTTCTTGAATACAGGTCCATCAAGCTCAACTAACGCTTTCTTGATAACAGGTTTCATTTCGCCGTGTCTTCTTTCCATGTTCATCATCATAGTAAGTGGAACACCGCCTGCAACCCAATCGTTAGCAGGTTCTGTTAAGTTTCTAACTGATGATAAGTAACCTGTTAGACCGAAGTTAATCAAAGCAAATGCGTTGAAACCTAGTGAGTAACAGTAATCAGCATCGAAATTAGAAGGGAATGCACAACGTCCTTCGTAACCGAAGAAGTGTGATTGAGTTGAGAATTTACCAGAGAATTTTCCTTCTTTTTTCAAGCCTGCTAATTTTTCTTCAATCATAGAGATTAAAAGTTTTTCAGTTTCAATCTTAGAAACTTGAACGTTACCGTGTGGATCTCTATCCATTAATAATTGAGATTTGATTAGAGCAGGAAGTGATTTGAATACACCTGCGTTTTCGCTTGAAAGTGTGTTTTCAATGATAGCGATTTTTTCAGCATCTGAACCTGAAGTGTATTTAGAATCTTTTTCTAAAGTTGGCATAATGTCGTTCAAGTTAGCAATCATAGTTTTCAATTCAGGAACGAATTCAATTAAACCTTCCGGAATAACAGCGATACCAAAGTTTTTACCCATTTCAGAACGTTTTACAACGATGTCTGTCATATAATCAATGATTGATGATAAAGACATTTTCTTTTGTTCAACTTCTTCTGAGATTAAAGTAATGTTTGGTTGAGTTTGTAGAGCAGCTTCCAAAGCTACGTGAGAAGCGCTTCTACCCATGATTTTTACAAAGTGCCAGTATTTTTTAGCTGAGTTAGCATCTCTTTCGATGTTACCGATAAGTTCGCCGTAAGTTTTTGTAGCTGTATCAAAACCGAATGAAATTTCAATTTGTTCGTTTTTCAAGTCGCCGTCGATTGTTTTAGGGCAGCCGATTACTTGAATACCTGCATTGTTAGCAACAAACCATTCAGCCAATAATGCTGCGTTTGTGTTAGAGTCATCACCACCGATGATTACAACAGCAGAAATGTTCAATTTTTTGCAAACTTCAAGAGCTGATTTGAATTGTTCTTCAGTTTCCAATTTAGTTCTGCCTGAACCGATGATATCGAAACCGCCTGTGTTTCTATAATCGTTGATGAATTCATCGTTGAATTCTACATATTTACCTTCAATAATACCGCTTGGGCCACCCAAGAAACCGTAAAGGTTGTTGTTTGAGTTAGCTTGTTTAAGTGCGTCATAAAGACCTGCGATAACGTTGTGTCCGCCAGGAGCTTGACCGCCTGATAGAATAACACCAACATTTCTAACTTCGCTTGGAGTTGATTCAGTTGAAGTTTGGAACGTTACGGTTGGTTTTCCATAAGTATTTTTGAATAAAGCTTTAATTTCTTCTTGGTTGGCAACAGATTCAGTTGCAGAACCTTCTTGAGAAACTAAGTGATTGATACCATTTGCCAATGAAGCAGGAAGCTTTGGCTGGTATTTTAATCTTTCGATTTGTAATGGTGATAAATTTGTCATAAAAAGTTTCCTTTCTTCTTTTGCCAAAATTATACTACAAAGATGGATTGGGGTAAATCTGAAAATAGCAAAACATTATTTTGTTAAAATTATTAATACTCGTTTCTAACTTTTGCAAACTTGGTATTTGCATAAAAGTATTTCAAAATTTGGTATCCGTTATAGCCGCGTTTTGCAAGATTATTTGCGCCATATTGACTCATGCCGACACCGTGACCATTCTTTTTAATTCCATCATCAAAAGAAGGCACTGATTTTAGAAATGGCAAATCTCTTGACCAAACTTGACCGCCCGTATTGGTTCTGCCACCTGCTGATGCGGAATAATAAGCCGAAATGATTTTGCCTTGGCAAACAAGAACAATGCCCGCAGTTTCGCTTACGGCGTCATTTGTATTTGTTTTTTCTGCACTTGCTCCGCCATAAGCTTGATCCTCAGGGGTGTCTTTTAAATCATAGCCGTATTTAGCTCGTTTACCTTTGTTTGCGATTGCATAACTTCTTGCTGCAATTGCTTGTGCTTTGTGCGCCTCATGTTCCCAACTTGATGGCATTTCAGAAGGTACAACACCTTGAAGGTATTTTTCGAGAGGAATATCATTAATAACAGTTAAACCCAAGCCATCATTTATAACTTTAAAATGCCCTCTGTACCACTTGCGTTTAACACTTACAAAACCATTTGGCTCAGGTTTTATAACAATTTTATTTGCGTTTATTTTTTTCCATTCGCCATCAACTTTTATTGCAATGACACCTCTATAAGGTTTGAATTCGTATCCTTTCATTTTGTCCATAATGAAAAGAAGTTTGTTGGTATCGCAATTAATAATTTCTGCTTTTGTTGATGCGCCTAAAAATGTTCTATTTACGTGGGTTTGAAGTCCTATTTTTATTGCAAAACAAGGACAACAAAAAAATATAAACGTTATAATTAGCGCAAAAGCTCTTCTAATCCCCATAACATTTATATTATACATCACGCAAAATTTTATTTGCAACCACAACAAGAACTGTTATCAAAATTTGCTTTGTTTTCAGCACAAAGCAAACATTTTTCCTGCATTTCGCCTTGTTCTAAATACTTGTGGAAACTTTTAACCCACTTTGGCTCTTTACAACTGCATTTTTGCATGAAAGATAAGTATTTAATAAACCTCTCAAATACATCGTCAGGCATAGAAAATTCCATTTTCTCTGCACAAGCGTCTATGTCTTCATTGTTAATCAAAAGAACTTCTGATAGAAATTTTGCAATCGTCTTATGGCGCAGAATCTTTTCTTCTGCAGTAAGAATTCCTTTTTCAGTTATTTTGATGTTGCAGTATGGTTTGTATTCAATGTAACCTCTAACGGCAAGAGTTTTTACAGCTTCAGAAGTTGACGCACCGCCAATTTTCATTTTGTCAGCAACATCCTTAACTTTGACAGCATCCGTTTCGTTGATTAAATCATAAATTGTAAGTAAGTATTTTTCTAAACTTCCTGTTAATTCTTTCATTCAATTTCCTTTTTTCTTTATAAACATCTCTCTTTAGCCTTGTCTTGTATTATTCGGGGTGTCGGCGGAGCAACGTCCGACTTCCACCTTACGGGCTTACGCCTTAGCGAAGCTCCCTTCTCCTGTAAGGAGAGGTAATAATCAAGACTCGTTTATTTATTTGATATTAGAAATTTATTTAATTGAACGACTTTAGGTCATTCCCTCTCCTTACAGGAGAAGGCTAGGGTGAGGTGTCTTTTTCAAGTATGTCTTTTCTTTCATTTATTAAATCCGAGAAACTTATTGTAGCTTGATGTCTCAATTCCTCACCTGAAGAACAGCTTAGCATGAATAATTACAAAAGAAAATAAAAAAGAGTCGGATAATTCCGACTCTTTTTGCATTATTTAATTTTTTTATTAGTTTTCAAATGCCCATCTTGCTGCTGCGCCGTTTGGAACTACATAACCGCCTCTTAATCTTACACCAAATTGGTCTTTGATTACACGGTTTGATTTAGTACAAGCTTTATCTAAATCTGCCTCTGTTGAATCTGCTGCGGCACCGAGCGCTTGACCTAAACAGTTAGACAATACGTTTGGACCTTTAGCTCCATTTGTATCATAAACTACAGGTATACCATATACTAAATTATCTTCCATCATTTGCGTACCAGGTGTAGAACTTTTACCAGTAGCACTTTCACTTACCAACGTAGGAGCATACGTTAGAGCAGAACCATCTCTAAAAAATACTGTAAAGTTTGCTGCATTAGCATTTGTACTAGCCCCTTGATGAGATTCTAATTTGCCGACACCATTCTTTTGATAATCCAACGATGCTCTAGAAGCTAACAACCCATATAATGATTGAGCTTCGGGATTATCAGTAGAGGTTTTTATTAAAGTAGCATAGTCAAATCCCGCAATAGACTGATTCATTTGAGCAGCTTCTGTTAAAGTGTTAATACCTTTTTTAAGAGCAGTCTTAGCTTGCTGCTCTGCAGTGTTTGTCATCAATGCAGGAAGTGTTAACGTCGCAACTACACCAATGATAGCCAATGTAATCAGAACTTCTGCAAGAGTAAAACCATTCTTCTTCATTATAGTATTCCTTTCTCTTCTTATATTTGAATTAAGATTATATCTTCACATCTACAATCATTTTAACAAACTTACCTGTTTATGTCAATAATATCTTGCAAATTAAAATTTGGAGATGGTGGGAGTCGAACCCACGTCCATCGTGGATAAAAACTGATGTCTACGAGTGTAGTAACTTATTAGCTCAACTTAATAAGGAAAATTACAAAACCTGAATTAAGCCAAAGACTTTTTGCGGAAGCCTAACCTCCAATGGTTAAACTTGATGTACATACCATCATTTGTACACTGCATCTTGCATGCTTTCATCTAATCTAACGGCAAGCTGGTCAAATTAGAGGGCTAATAGCTGCAATTAGGCAGCTAGTCTGCTTTCGCGACCGAAGTTAGCATAAACAACATTTGAATTGTCATTTAATTTGTTTTGCTCGTTGATAAACGGGAACAGCGCCCGTACTCGCAACCAGGATTTACCAATCACGGCGTCAAAACCAGTACATCCCCATGTATTGTAAATTAAGGATGAACGGCTCCGCTCGAAAAACCTGCTCGTATTGCTAAACGCAACACGACACTGTTTTTCTCGACTCCACCTCAAATGCTGGCGCATTTTCGGCTTGCCCTCTGTCCTCGCCGGACGGGCGTCAAAACCAGTACATCCCCATGAGTTGTAAATTTAGGATGAACTGTTGTTATGAAAAACAAGTTCATCCTAAAGCTTATCAATGTTCGTAAATATAGTATAAAGCATGCTATATTTATTTTCAAGTTTGTTGTTAAGCTATCAGGTTTTTAATTTTTTTCAAATCTTCAAGCATATAGTATCTTGGACTTCCTTCTTCCAAAGAATGATATCTTAATAAATAAGACGGATGGAAGATTGGAATGCATTTGCGAATTTTTTTGCCGATTTCAATTTCCAAAACTTCTCCGCGAATTTTTGAAATCGCAACTTTTTTGTCATAAAAAGATTTTAAAGCTGTAGCACCGCAAAAAATCATAATTTCAGGATTAATAATTTCGATTTGTTTTAATAAATAATCTTCGCAAAGTTTCTTTTCTTCATCTGATGGAACTCTGTTTTTAGGAGGTCTGCATTTTACGGTATTTATTATGTATAAATCTTTTTCTCTTGAGATTCCTGCTTTTTCTAAGAATTCGTTAAGTAATTTGCCCGCTCTGCCGACAAAAGGTGTGCCTGTTTTATCTTCATTTTCCCCCGGAGCTTCGCCGATTAAAATAGCTTTAGCTGTTTCAGGGTTGCCGTCTGAAAAAACGACATTTATTCTGGTATCGCCCAAAACGCATTTTTTGCAATTTAGACATTCTTGTTTAAGTTTGTTTAATTCTTCTGTTTTCATGCTTCCCTCATCTTGAAAAAATTTAAAAATAAGTTAAAATAAGAATACAGGCAAGGGTGCCGATTACACCCAGACCTGCGTCCTAATTAAAGGACTTTTAGAGCGAGAACTATTGCTAATAATAGTAGTAGTTCTCTTTCGGTGATTTTAACTATCATTTTAACCTCCTTTCGTGATAGTCAAAATGTGTCAAAATCTTTAGCCTGTATTCTATTTTCAATGTTTGTGTTCTATTGTATCAAATAAAGTTTAATTTATCAATATATTTTCGCTTATAGTTTTTCAAAATCTATAGCGCCATGCTTACAAATAGGGCAGATATAGTCATCAGGCAATTCTTCTCCTTCATAAATATAACCGCAAATTTTACAACGCCAACCTGTTTTCGCTATATTTTCAGGTTTTGGTTTAACATTATTTTGATAGTAATCATAAGTTGCAGATTTGTCGTCGCTTAAACTTTCACTTGCAACAAGTTGACCGATAAATAAAGAATGAGTACCTAAATCCATTTCGTGTTGAACATAAGCAGACATATAAGCGTTTGTGCCTTTTGTAATATAGAAAAGACCGTTTGGACTTCTTTTTGTTTCATAAAATGTTGCGAATTTATCTATGTTACGCCCTGATTTGTAGCCAAAATGTTCATAAATACTGAAATCAGCTTTTTCAGAAAGGATTGAAAGATTGAATTTTCGTGTTTTCTGAATCATTTCGTTTGTATAGTTCCTTTTGTTTACAGCAATTGCAATTTGCAAAGGTGTGGAAGTTACTTGCATAACGGTATTAATTATACATCCGTTGTCTTTTTCATCTTTTGCAGTCAGTACATAAAGACCATAGCTGATTTTGAATAATACATTTGTGTCCATAACAAAACTCCATATTAATAACAGATTGTTAAGTTTTATTATAAAAATACGATTTTTACAATAGGTATATTGGGTTTGGTGGTTGACTTATAAACTGTTTTATCATAAACTAAACATGCCGAAGTATAGTGCTGTGGTATGCCTTGCTCGGTTTATGCACAATAAGTTAAGGAGAAACAAAATGCCAAAAATGAAAACCCACCGTGCAGCAGCTAAGAGATACAAAGTTACTGGCACAGGTAAAATCACAAGAAGACATGCAGGTATTGGCCACTTGCTTCAACACAAAGCTGAATCAAGAAAACGTAAGATTTTCGGAGATGTAGTGATTTCTGAATCTTACGAAAAATTGATTTCAAAAGAGTTACCTTACAAGAAGTATGCTAGATAGGAGTGTTGAACAATGAGAATTAAACGTGGTAATGTATGTCGTAACAGACACAAAAAAATATTAAAGCTTGCTAAAGGCTTCAAAGGCGCAAGAAGCAGAATTTTTAAAGTTGCAAATTGTGCAGTTATGAAAGCTCTAAAATACGCTTACAGAGATAGACGTGCTACAAAACGTAATATGCGTCGTTTATGGATTGTAAGAATTAATGCAGCTGTTAGAGAACAAGGAATGAGCTATTCTAGATTCGTGAACGCTTGCAAAAAAGCAAACATTCAAGTTAACAGAAAAATGCTTGCAGACCTTGCAGTTAATGACAAAGAAGCATTCGCAGTTGTTGTTGAAGCAGCAAAAGCAGCTTTATAATTTATAGGTCTAAATTTTAAAAGGCGGATGACTTGTCATCCGCCTTTTAATTTTCAATAGAATTATTTTAAAACTTTTTTAGGATATTTTTTAGGTGTATAAGTGTATTTATATGTGTTTTTTGAAACATAATTAACAGGAACAATTACACCATCTTCTTGCGGAGCAATCTTTTCTTCAACTTTTTCTTCTAAAACTTTTTCAGTCGTTTTTGGTACTTGTAGTTGTTTTTCTTCAACTTTTTTGACAGTTTGTTTGGAAGGTTTGGATATAGTAACCGCTTTTTTGGTTACTGTCGGTGAAGTATTAATTTCTTGCTTGATGATTTTATTATTTTCTATACTTTGTGGAAGTTCTTCTTGGATTTCATTTTCTGTTGTTGTTTGTGTTTCTATAAGTTTAGGTTTTTTGCTAAATTCTAATATGCAAAAAGCAACCAACAAAGCTAACAAAGTAGATAATAAAATCGTTAGAGCAATTTTCTTTTTATTCATATATCATTCCTAAATTTATTCAAATAATGCTTTAATGAATTCTTTAGACTTAAAATCTTTTAAGTCTTCCATTTTTTCACCGATGCCGACTAATTTAACAGGCAATCCAAGTTCTTTTGCAATCGCTAGTACAATTGCACCTTTCGCTGAGCCATCAAGTTTAGTAAGAGCAACTGCTGTTAAATTGACGCATTCTTTAAATACTTTTGCTTGTTGTAAGCCGTTTTGACCTGTATTGGCATCAATTACAAGAAAACTTTCTCTCAGTTCGTTTGGTGCATTTTTATCAATAACGCCTTTAATTTTAGATAATTCTTCCATTAAATTGAATTTATTTTGCAAACGACCTGCGGTATCAACTAAAATTACATCGTATTTTTCATTGCGCGCTTTTTGAATTGCTTCATAAACAACAGACGCAGGGTCAGCCTTGTCGCGTCTTACTATATCTGCGCCTGAACGTTTTGACCAAATGTCAACTTGTTCTTCTGCTGCGGCTCTAAAAGTGTCACCTGCTGCAATCAAAACACGCTTACCTTGTTCTTTGAAGCGATAAGCCATTTTGCCGATTAGAGTAGTTTTGCCGGCTCCATTTACGCCGGTAATAAAATAAATATTCAATTCATTGTCTTTGTATGAAATTTCGCTGGAGCCTGTATTGTTAAGGATTTCTAAGAATTCGTTTTCCAAAAATTCTTTAACTTGCGATGGCTTAATTTTATTTTGCCCGCGCAATTTGTCCACAAGCTCGCCTGCATAACCAACGCCCAAGTCTGCGCTGATTAGCAAATCTTCCATATCATCAAGGACAAAATCAGAAAATTCTTCCTCATCAGAAACGGCATCAACAACATTACCGACCAACGCTTGAGCGGTTTTTGATACTGTATTTTTTAATTTATCAAAAAAGTTGAACATACTTTAAAGAGTTGAAAAGTTGAAAAGTTGAGAAGTTGAAAAGTAATTTTTACTACTCAATTTAGGTATAATAAATGACTGCAGTAAATTAATTAAACTTTTCAGCCGTTCAACTGTTCAACGGTTCAACTTTATTATCCTTTCAAACCGTTTTCTACGATAACTTTAGCCAAAATTCCGTTTACAAATGATGAAGAATCTTCTGTTGAATATTTTTTAGCCAATTCAACTGCTTCATCAACAACAACCTTCAAAGGTGCGCCTTTTGTATAAAGTAATTCAGTGATTGCAATTCTAAGAATATCCTTGTCGATTTTAACAAGTCTTGAAATATCCCAACCATTAGAATATTTTTGAATTTCTTCATCAATTTCTTTGTGGTTAATTTTGAATTGTTCAGCAATTTCAATTGTGTAATTTTT
>CAKVGW010000063.1 GCA_934747325.1 uncultured Candidatus Melainabacteria bacterium
AAATATTAATGATGTAAGTAATTTTTTCAAGTTCTTTCCTTTTTATCCTGTTCCCCTCGCCCCTTGTGGGAGAGGGGGTAGGGGTGAGGGGTTTATCCCTCTTTAGTTATTGTTGGGCTGAAAGCCCAACCTACTTTTTTAATTGAAAATGGATAATGGAAAATGGAAAATTATTTATATGGTGCAAAAAATTGCACCCTACAATTTCTTAATTAAAATACGTTCAATGTTGAACTATATAATTTTGAAAAATTATTTAAAACAATTTTCCATTTTCCACTTTCCATTGTCAATTACCTTTTACCTCCCCAGCATCTTATTAATTTCAACAAAATTTCCTTTTGGCATTGGTGCTTTTGGTGCAGTATCATATTTAATCTTTTGCGCCTTATCTATATAAGGAACTTTGCCCGGGTTTTTCATAACTTCCTTAACCGTTGGCGCGTCTTTAAAGGAATCTTTCATTTCGCCTTCAAATGGAGTTGTATATTTGTAATAATCCGCAGGAAGTACAAACGCATCGTTTTTCGGGACAGAATTAAATGCTAATGACATGCCTTCTGTAAAAAAGTTTGTAAGCAGTTTGATAAATCCCATACCGCCTATTACAATAACCAAAAATACAGCAAAGATTTTTGGTGCAGCGGCGATGGTTTGTTCTTGTACCTGTGTAACCGCCTGAATAATACCAACAACCAAACCTATTGCGGCTGCAGTCAGTACGCAAGGCATGGAGATTGAAAGCATTACCATAAAGCCTTTTGCAAGATATTCAGTTAGCATTTCCATTTTTAGGTCCTCACTCTAGTTATACTGTTTGAGTTATTTCCACTTTCCACTGTCAATTTTTATTAATTATAACTCTGCACCAATCCTTGTACAATCAGCGCCCAACCGTCAACCGCGATAAAGATAAGCAATTTGAACGGCAAAGAAATAATTGTAGGTGATAACATAAACATACCTAGTGCAAGAAGTATGTTTGCAACAACAAGGTCTAATACGATAAACGGAACGAATACAATGAAGCCGATTTCAAATGCAGTTTTTAATTCGCTCAAAATATAAGCTGGTGCAACTTCCCAAATCGTAATATCTTCAGGCGATTTTGGCGGTGTTTTGTGTTTAAGTTCTACAAAAAACGCCAAATCGTTTTCCCTTGTTTGTTTCATCATAAATTCTTTTAAAGGCTTCGAGCCTTCATCAATTGTCGCAATTAAGTTTCCTGTTTTTTGATAAGGAATAGAACCTCTGTCGTACATTTGTTGAAAGACTCCGCCCATTGTGTAGAATGTTAAAATCATACACAACCCAATTGTAACGATTGCAGGCGGTACTTGAACACCCATTGCTGTTTTTAAAAGAGAAAATACAATTGTAAATCTTAAAAAACAGGTCATACAGCAAAATACAAACGGTAAAAGTGAAAATAGCGACATTACCGTAAGCATTTGTAAAACAGGGTTCATATCTTTTATTACTGAATCCATTACTTCATCCTTTCAACTAAATTCCTCATAACTGATTTTCTGTTTACGTTTTTGGAATTTAGCATACTTGATTTAATTCCGATATCTGATTTATCCATAAAACTTGGTTTTGGAAGTTTTGACATGGTTTCTTGGAATGTCATTGGGGACTGAATTTCTTGAAAAGCCCCCTCCCTAACCTTCCCCCGAGGAGAGGGTACTTGTGCAAGATTTGCCAAATCAGAGAACTCCCTCTCCTTAGAGGAGAGGGTTGGGGTGAGGTGTTTGCCCGTAAGGGACAAATCAGAAGAGACTTCACCCATACGGTCATTACGTACTTCATAAGCCGCACCGCAATCTTCCGCCGTTTCCAATTTAGAAATCAGACTTGTTTTATCAACATCACCTGCAATCAAGAATTTTTCCCTACCTGTTGATACTATGTAGAGTGTTTTTCTTGGTGCAAGGTTCAATGTGTCAATTATTTTTAAATATTTAGATTTTCCGCCTGTAATTCCACCGGATGTTGCGTTTTTAAAAATCAAAAGTGCAACGACGATTACTCCGACCATTGCAAGCGTGTATACCATAAAATTTGCTAAATATCCCATTTATAATACGTCCTTTAAAATTATCCTACTAATTTAACGTACTTATGGAAAATTGAAAGTTGAAAATTGAAAATTATTAATGGTGCAAAAAATTGCACCCTACATTTTTTAATATAATATGTTCAATATTAAATTTAATATTGATAAATTATTTAAAACAATTTTCCATTTTCCATTTTCCATTTTCAATTAAACTCATTCCTTTTTTTATTTACCGATTTCTCGCTTAAAGTCAACCTTCTTGCTCGTCTTCCACTTCAAAATCGCTATAATCGAAATCATCGCCATTTTGAGCTTGTTCTTCTGCTTCAATTTCTGCCGGCTCTTCCGGTTCGCTTGAAGGTTCAGAAGAAGAATCGTTTACCTTTTCAATTCTTACGCCGAAACGGTCATTAATAATAACCAATTCGCCTGAAGCAACTGATTTTCCGCCAACTTTCAAAGAAATCTTATTGTCATAAACAGAACACAAGTCAACAATCAAGCCTTCTTCAATGCTTTTCAGTTCGCCTAAAGTAATTTTAACTTTGTCAAACTCTGCCGACATGTCAACCTGAATACTATCCCACAAATTAGTGTTTGTATTATCTTCCATACCGCCTCCTCCGCTGGCATCATAAGGTTCTATTATATTAATGTTTGGTTTAACTTGAAATTTCTGAACAATATTGTTGCACACAAGTGTCATTTCAGATGAATTACTGTTTTCAAAAACAACAATGTCGCCTACATCAAGTCTTTTTATATCTGCAACAGGGAAAGTTGTGCTTCCCAATATTAATTTCACATCAACTAAACTATTTGCAAAATCTCTATCTTCAAATCTAGGCTCAGTTTTTTCAATTTCTTGAGGTGAAAGAATATCTTTCGGTATAGAAATTATAAATTTTGCAGCCGAATCTGAAATTTCACTTTTTACAAAATAAGTAAGATGTAAAATTTCAGTGTATCTTCTATGCGGTTCAATTGTGAAATTTGGTGCAAGCGACTCATATAAAAAGTCGTTAAACGCTGTAATAATTCTTGCTTCAAGCTCCGTAACTTCTGTTAAATCGAATCTGCGGTTATTTTTTCCAAGAACTTTATCAAGAATAACGTTAATTGCATCTTGCGAAATCCTTATATAAACGTCATTTTTAGAGTTTATTTTAACCTTGGTTACAAAAAATGTATCATTTTGGGAAAGTACATTCATGTTGGTGCTGATTGATGCGAGTTTGTAATCAAAGCCATCAAAAAAGAATTCACTGCTGCAGTTTTCTACAACCGGTGTGAAAACTGAATCAAACCATGCAAATTGCTTATATAATTCATCGAAGAATACTGAGTTTATCATACATATCCTGTTTGGAAGTCTTTAAGTCGTCAAGTCTTTAAATTGTTAAGTTCGTTATAAAGATTTTTATTTAAATGAACCTAATATCTTAATGACTTATTTCCTTTCCTTACCACTTTCCCACGCTATCGTATCAAATTTCGGCACCCAAGACATCAACTGTTTAGAGGATTTTCAAAATTTGTTTGATGTATAGAATTCAGTATATAGTGTATGTTTTTGGAGGAAATCTTAACATTTGTAACAATCTCCACTATATAAAGGGTTGAAAACCTCAAAAACATGCTTTATAATAGGTATATACTAAGTATAACTATATACCAATTGACTAAGAAATAAAAAGGACTTTATTATCATGGCATCAACAATATCGTTTAGCGGTTTGGCTTCAGGCTTAGATACTTCATCTTGGGTAGAAGCACTGGTTTCAGTAAAGCAACAAAAAGTTACAGCGTTACAAACGGATTTAAAAAGTAAACAAACAGTAAAAAATACTTTAAACGATACAAGAAGTAAATTTACTGCTTTGCGTTCTGCTATCGAAAAATTGACCGACGCAAAATTCGGCGGTGCAATGGATTTGTTTGCAAAAAATTCTGCAACATCTTCTGACACTGATATTTTCACTGCTACTGCTACTCCTGGTGCAACAAGACAAAATTATGATATAACAGTTCAGCAGCTTGCAACTTATACAAAAGCAACTTCTAAGAATGCTGCAAGTGCAGTTGCTGATGATAATACAAAATTAAAAAATCTTGGTATTTCAGACGGTACTTTAACAGCTTATGTTAATGGTCAAAAATATTCAGTAAATATAAGTGATGCAAATACTTTAGGTGATTTGAAAGCTAAATTAGCAGGCTTTGGTGTTAAAACAGATATTGACAACAACGGTGTTTTAAGTTTTTCTGCTCAAAATGAAGGTGATACTATTCACATCGGTGCTACAACTGATAGTACGAATTTAACATCACTTATCGGCTTGACTCAACAAGAAGACGGAAGCTATAAATCAACAAATTCATTGTTTAAAGCTACTGTTGCTTCAAAATTGACTTCTGAAGATTCAGGATTTAATACTCAAATCAAAGAAGGTACATTCACAATTGGTGGTGCTACTTTTAAAATCACTGATAAAACAACTTTGTCATCTTTGATTTCTGAAATTAACAACAATGATGATGCTCAAGCTTATGCATTTTGGGATGATGCGGCAGGAAAATTGTCAATTACATCTAAAAAAGAAGGTGCTTCATACGTTAATATTGAAGCGGGAACAAGTAATTTTACAGATGTAATGGGCTTTACAACTTCTGAATGGAATGATGACGGAACCGTTAAATCATCTAAAATGTACACTGATGCTCAAGAATTGGGAAAAAATGCTCAGTTTACAATTAACGGAACTAAAATGACATCAACATCTAATACTGTTACATCTGATATTTCAAGAATGGATGGCATTACGTTAACATTGAAAAAAGTAAGTACCGAAGAAAGCGGAACTTCAACACTAAAAGTAACTCAAGATACAAGCGGTTTGGTTGAAGCTGTTAAATCATTTGTGAGTGCATACAATGAAGTGCTTTCAAATGTTGATGAAGTTACTGCAAACGGTGCTGACCTTCACGGTGAAACTTCATTAACAAGTTTGAGAAACACAATCAGAAGCTATGCAACTGCTAAAAACACTTCAAACAACGGTGTTTATAATCTTCTTTCAGAAATCGGTATTTCAACAAGTTCTGCTGACGGTAACAACTTGAATGCTGATACAAATTCATTGACATTGGATGAAGACAAGCTTAAAAAAGCATTGGAAGAAAACCCTGAATCTGTAAAATCAATTTTGGCAGGTGAAGGTGGTGTTTTGACAATGATGGAAGACGCAGTAGAACAAAGTTTAAAAGCAACATCAGGTTTCTTTGATGTAAAAACTTCTACTCTTGATTCTGACATCAAGAAAATGGAAACAAAAATTAAAAAACAAAATACGAATATTTCTACATACAAAGCTCAATTGGAAAAGAAATTTTCAGCTATGGAAACGACGATTGCTCAAATGCAACAAAATTATCAATCATTCCTTTCTAAATAAAATAGAAAATTAACAAGATAAAAAGTGAAAATTGGGGGAACATATTTGGTGTTTCCTCAATTTTTATATGAACATTTCTTCTTGTTTGGTGTAAAATTAGTGATATTGAAGATTCCGAACCAGAGGAGAAATAATTATGATAATGTTAGCGGTTGCTTTGTTGATGAGTATGGTGTTATGCTTGTTGTTTGGCGTACCTTATATAGATTTTTTGAAAAAGAAAACAATTGGTCAATATATTCTTGATGTTGCACCGGAAGCTCATGCTAAAAAAGCAGGAACTCCAACAACGGGTGGTGTTTTTATTATTGTTGCAATCATTATTGCGTCTATTATAACTCTTCTTATGGCACAACAGATGGATAATTCAGCTTGGATTATCATTATAACTCTTTTGTTTATGGCGTTAGCAGGTTTTCAAGATGATTATTTAAAGATTAAGGGGCATGAAAATAAAGGTTTAAGTCCGAGAGGAAAACTTGTAAGACAAATTTTAATTGCTCTTATTCCTACAGTTTATGCAATGCAAACATATGGAACTGTTATCACTCTTGGTTCTATGGATTTTGACTTAGGATTTTTGTATCCGATTTTTACGGTGTTTGTAGTAACAGGTGCTTCAAACGCTTACAACTTAACTGATGGTTTAGACGGACTTGCTGCTTCTACAGGTATACCTGCATTTTTGGCTTGCGGAATTATTGCATATTATGGTGGTCATAGCGCTTCTGCAATTGTAGCTGCGACTGTAATTGGCGCATTAATCGGATTTTTAAAATACAATAAACCAAAAGCGCAAGTGTTTATGGGGGATACAGGTTCTTTAGCTTTAGGCGGTTTATTGGGAACTTTGGCTGTAATTGGAAGATGTGAACTTTTACTTGTTTTATTTGGCGGAGTTTTTGTAATGGAAACTTTATCAGTAATTTTGCAAGTAACAAGCTATAAATTGACAGGTAAAAGAATTTTTAAAATGTCACCAATTCATCATCATTTTGAACTTTGCGGACATTCTGAAATAAGAATTGTAAAAGAATTTACGTTAGTTGCGTTTATTCTTTCTGTAGTTGCGGTTGTGTTAAATTTTGTATTGTAAAAAATTAATTGTGTAATTTTTTACACAATTAATTTTTTATCTAGTTCATACGTAGTATTTTTTGTAAATTTTTATAAAAATCGTATATACTTTTCTTGCTAATTCGAAAACACATGATAATATTATACTTAAGATATGAATATTAGTATTAGCAGTACAAATTTCAATGCAAAGTTACAGTTTGAAAATCCCAAGCCGAAATTTCAAATGAAGACTTATTCAATGAGTGACAAGGCTTGTTTTCTTCAAAATAAAAAACTCTTTTCTTGGAAGATGTTAATGCGCTTTATATCAGATATTGGTGTATTTATAGAAAAAATAAAAACAATAAAATCTAGTGTAAAAAGACCCTCATAGCAGGGAAAAAGAAAGGAAAAAAGATGAGAATTAATCCGATTAGTGCAACTATGTTCGCAGGAAAAGCAAGTGTTGCAAAAAAAGCTGCTGCAGCTACATTTGTAACAGCAGGTTCAGCATTAGCAGCTGATACATTTGTAAAAGGTCTTTCAAAACCTGTAAAAGAAACTGATGATATTATCAGAGCAAATGATTCAATTGATCAAGACAACCCAAGTGATTACTTATCAGATAATTGCTGTAACTAATAATGATAACAAGAGTTGAAACAAATACAAATTTTAATTATTACAAGAGAGGGCAGAGCTTCAGAGCTTCTGCCTCTTTTGCAAATAAAAGCGTTAATACTGCTTATAAAAGTATTGACGTAAATTCTGCTGATTTTATCAAGTATGTTTATAATAAAATTCGAAATATGTGCATGTCATCGTTTGAAATCAATGTAGAATCAGGAAAGATTATGGATATTGTTAATTCAAATGAACCATATATTTTTATTATGAACCATACACGAAAGCAGCCAAAAGATATTAATGGAGCCATGTTTTTTAATTCGCTTTTGTATAGAGAATACATTTATCAAAACAAAGCGGGAGATTGTCCAAGAAGTAAAGTATTTGCAGGTGAAGGTTTCTTAAAACGTTCTAAAATGCCTGAAGAACTTGAATTTATGGGTGTTGTACCGATTGATGCTAAAGCAGAAAATAAAAATGCAAAAGAAAAAAATAGAGAAACTATTCAGAATATTGTTGATGAACTTTCAGAAGGAAAAATAAATTTCTTTATATATCCGGAAGGTGCAATGGCGATTGTGCCGTTTTTACCGCTCAGATATAAATTTCAACCCGGAGTTTCTGTAATTATAAAACGAGTTTTGGAAAAACGTAATAGCATAAATGTTATTCCATTGGCTTTTGCTCACAATAAAAACGGAAGCGCAATGCATATTGGAGAAATCATAAAATTTTCTAAAAAAGATGGTCAATATTATACAAATAAAGGGAATTCTGAATCAAAATTTTTTGATAAAAAAATTAAAAATTTTTACAAAGACAAAGACGAAATTTTGTTAACCAATAACGGTCAACCTGTAAAAACTGATGAGGTTGTTCCGTTTATATCAGGAGTTTTAAGTGATAATCTGGATTGTTGTGTGAAAGAAGCTAAAAGTGATCTTAAGCATAGTGCAAGAAAGGTATTTTTAATATGACGTTTCGTACTCAATTAACAGCTTTTCGTTACAAGGCTGAGTACAATTCGTTACTTTGGCTAAATAAAAATAATAAAAGAACTCAAGAATACCAAGAAAAGGGGTTGAATTTATTACACCAAAAAGTTGATAATTTGCCTGATAAAATTGCATTTCGTCCAAAGTTTTTGAAGGAATCTTTTTGCGTAAAAGTTTTTAATCAATTATATCTTTTTATATCAAAAAATAATCTGGGAAAGCCTATTACAGAACGCTTTGATTCTTTGTTTCATGAAGTCGGACATTGGTTACATTTCCAAAATCTTCCTACAAAAGAAGAAAGGAAAACTGTTTGGAAAGAAATTGATAAAGAAAAAGTAAAAAATGATGTTTCAAAACGTGCAGTAGAAAATAATGAAGGCTTAGAATTTGTAGCAGAAGTATTCAAAGGACTTGTAAAAGGTGAAAAATACGATAATTATATTATGGAATTTTATAACCGCCTTAAAGGTCCTAAAGTAAAGCAATAATTTCTATTCTTTATCGTTTCCGTTAATTACAATGATTTCAGGCACAGCGCCAAATCTAATCGGTAAAATACTTGTACCCAAACCTTTTGTCACAAGCATTTTGTTGTGCATTTCTGCAGTTAAACCTCTTACAAATTTATTACCATACTTAGAAGGAACAATTAATGCTCCGATAAATGGCAGATAAATTTGTCCGCCGTGCAGATGTCCTGCAAGAATTAGTTCAACTTTTTCATGCACATCATAATAAATATCAGGGCTGTGTGAAAGCAAAATCGTCGGGTGTTCCGTTCCAATAAGTGCCATTTCTACATCGGGAAAGCCTGTTTGAATATCTTCGACGCCTGCAATAGATAATCCTTCAAATTTTGTATTTGAGTTTTCTAGAACGGTTATGCCGTTTGCTTGAAGTGTTTCTCTCACTCCGTCTTTATCATACCAACCATCGTGATTCCCAAGAACCGTAATCATCGGTGCTTTTATTTTTTTGAATTCCTTAACCTGCTCTTCTATCGGCAAAGTATATTTTCCATCATGACCTTTTATAAAATCACCGCCCGATAAAACCAAATCAGGTTCAATTTCATTAAT
>CAKVGW010000064.1 GCA_934747325.1 uncultured Candidatus Melainabacteria bacterium
TTATATGCTGTTAAGTACATCATCCTGAAACTTGAGGCTATTAATCCCATAACACACGTTCCTTATCTTGTTTCGTTTAAATTCTTACCTTTCAGGAATGTGTGTTCATTACTTTCTGCAATCAAGCTTTCCATTTTGTGTAATTGATGCTTGTGGTAATTAACCCTATACTTTGCCATTTTAAGTTTTTGTCTAATGGTAAGCATATCCTTAAGGCTTGATATTAAACTGATGGCCAATGCCTTTAATGGATTTTTCCGTTTGAAAAACGAACGGGCAAAATTCACAAAATTCATTAACCGTTTCATATTATCTTGTAGTTCTTCACGCATAAGCATTTTCTCCTATGCATTCTAAGCCTACATGTATTATAAAACATGTTAAGCCAAAAAATTGCCTATTATTAAGGATATTTGTTACATTAGTTAACATATTATTTTGAACCGGTCCTATTTGAAGTAATACTGTTGAAAATAAATCGATTTTTATAATATTCATTTTTTACTACATTATTATTTAACGGCATTTTTTTCAAAAACTTTAATTCTTTTTGGTTATAATAGCGTTGTTCGTTACAAAAATTTACAAATGACGCTATCGTTTTTACTATAGCGTTATCAAAAAACAGGTCTAAAATCTTTCGTAAAAATGTTCGTGTTTGCATTTCTTTTCTTCGTTAAGTCTTAGGTCGTTAAGGCGTTACCAACCTCTCATCCTACAAATCCTGAATATCTTTGCTTGCAGACTCAATATCATCTTTAAGCATTTTTCTAACTATGTCACCTTGTGTATCTAACATTTTACAAACAGTTTCAATGTTTGCAACTTTTTGAGAAAGTATTGTATCGGCGTTTGCCACAATATTGCTAGAAACAGTTTGATAAGCAGATAAAGCAGCAGATGTTGTTCCCTGCATCAAGTTGCCCATAACAACCGCAGGCAAACCGAATTCTCCCAAATAAGGTGCAGCTGCGGTCATAATACCGCCCCAACCTGAAACAAGTCCTGCTAGTGGCATTAATATATTTGAAGCTCCGATTCCGTATCCGTTGGCTGTTCCTATACCGTAAGCAGCCGTACTTGCGATATCTGCAATACTTCCGATACCTGAAGCAAATCCTGTTGTTGCACCGTCAGAAGAACCAAAACCTGTTAAAAGATTTTGAATTCCTGAAGCTCCACCAGTCGTTGTTCCGCTTTGGCGATAACCGAAATTTGATGCGTATCCGCTAGGAAATCCCGAATAATTTCCCAAGCTGTTTACGCCAAATGAAGAATAAGTTCCTGTTGTTCCTCCAGTACCACCTGTATATTGTGACCAGTAAGAAGTTCCAGGAATATTCATTGCAGAAGTTCCGCCTAATGTTGTCATAAAAGCGGATGGCGCAAATAAACTTGCTAATTGATATAAGAAACCACCTGCTGCTTCAAAACCTGTTCCTGAACTTGCAGAGCCTGAAACGGTTAAATCTCTTAATCTGTCATAAGTTTCATATAGCATAACTTTAGCGTCAGCGGATGCTGCGCCAAATCTGTTAGCCATTACTAAATATCCATCGTTTTTGTATGACATTTTGTACCTCTTTTTTTAGTTAAACAGTTGAAAAGTGGAATAGCTGAATGGTTTGTATAAATAATTATGAGCGTTGTGAATTTAACAAACTTTTTTCAACCTTTCAACTGTTCAACTACTATTAGTAGCTATGCTACTAATCTACTACCCGCCGAATGTCTTAAATGATTTTTCGACGTTATCCTTAACAACCTTAGATACAGCGTCGATTTCAGTTGCAAGCGCGTTCTGTTCTGTATCAAGTTGTTTAAGTCTGAGTTCTAACTGCTGGTCTTCTTGTTGTATTAAAGAAGTTTTAGCGTTAATATCTTGCACCATTTTATCGTATTGTGCATTTTCGTAATAATACTGATTCATAGCGTCTTGATAAGCCGCATCATCAGTAATTGTTTCAGCATTAAGCGTATATTTAATCGTATCATCACCAATTCTTACTGATACGAAACGACCATTACTGTCAGTTTCTAACAAAGCCTTGTCAGTCTTATTAATATTTGTAGAAACATAACTTGCATTATAATATGGTAACTTTTGTTGATTATCAATATGATTTATACCTTCGCCACTGTTCGCAGCTTCTGCCAAATCATAGTAAGTTGTGTAATATGTTGTGCCGTTCATCGTGAAGCTGTAAATACCACCTGAATACGTGCTTGCATCGTAAGTTCCATCAGTTGTGTTAAAACATTTTGTAAGTGTTGTTTCTACATCTTGAGCCTTCATATCTTTAATTATTTGTGATATTTCAGCCATCTGATCATCAGAAAGTGCGCTCAAAGGTGTTAACTTACAGTTGCCGATATATCCCGGAACGCTCATTGCGTCAAATGTAGCTTCTGCTAAATCTAATCTTGCTTTTGATGCGTTTGCAAGATTGTTTAATGAATCTACTTCACCTTTCATTTCATTAATAGATTTCCAAGTTTCACTATCTTTTTTATCAGCAGGATTTTCAATGTGATAAGAAGGAAGAATTGTACTTGTTCCATTACCACTTGAACTTATTAGTGCGTCTAAATCAGATTTGAAAGCAATTGTTTTTGAAACAGGATCATAATAAATCTCTGAATTGTCAAATTTATCTTTATCTAAAGCACCATAGTCTTTCAGTTGTTGAATTGCATCTGCTATTTCTTTTCTGGTGGTTTCATCTATATCAGCACTGTTTAATGGCTTGTATTCAGGCTTATTAGCACTTTCTATAACTTTTATACCATCAGTACTGCCTTCATATTTATCACCATTTTCCTTGTAGTAGTCATTGCCGTTTTTGTATATTTTTGTGCCATCAGCAGCTGTATAAAGCGGATAACCATCTTCTGTTTTTTCTTGAAGTGTTAATTTGTAGTTTCCGCTTGTTTCATCGTATGTGTGATTTAAGACATTAGAATTCAATGAATTATCAGCATAATTTTGCAATTTAGATGCTTCAGAAAGTTTTGTTTTATAGTTTGCTAAATTTGTATCATAATCCGCTTGAGCTTCTGTTATTTCTTTTTGAGCATTCTGAATTGCTCGTATTTGTGCACTATAATCCGTTGAACTTGTCGGAATTGCACCTGTGAATTGTACTTGCGGGTCATTTAATTTCTTTTGAGAACCGGTATAAACATTTGATTTGTAATGATAGTTAATTACATAGTTATAATCTTCTTCCGGTGTTGCAAGTTGTTGCCAACTATCAATTGTCATACTATTAACACCATCAGTAAAGGAATACTGAACCTTAGTAAAATCTTGTGTGCTAGGAGGAGTCGGCACATTCAAGCCTAACATTTGATTAAACAAATTTGCAGTCTGATTTGACAAATTAAGACGCGCTTGATTAATTTGTTGTCCTTCATATTCGCAGTTTGATTTTCTTGCTACCAGAGCTAAATATCTGGCTTGTGATGCTGCCATACCCATAAGTGGTATCTCCTATTTCTCCCTCTTTTAAGAGGGCTTGGGTGTATTTTTCACCCATATTGTATATTACATTCTCATGATTGTTTTAATGGGATACATAAAAAAGTCAATCATATAATAATATTATACGGTACTTTTACTAATATTAATTAAGAGAAAAAATAAAAATCATCCAAACGGTGTAGCTAAAATCTAAAAATGGTTTTTATAGATTAGATGAAATCGTTTTAAAAAGTAACGAAAATATTCTCTTTATGCTTTTGTAGTAAAATAGTCTTATTATGCTAGTTAGAAATTTTTATATTAAAGATATTTTAAATATCGCGTTGCCGATTATGCTTGGAAACCTCGGTTTTATCTTAATCGGTGTTGGCGACGTAATTGTTGCGGGAAGGCATTCAACGGAAACCCTTGCCTCTGTTAGTATTGCAAACGCAATCATAAATTGTATTGTGATGATCGGTATCGGGATTATTAGCAGTCTTTCTGCGATTCTTTCTAATTATAGAGGCGCAGGAAAAGATGCTGAAAAATATTTTTATCCTGCTTTAAAATTTACAACAATTGCTTCTATTATTATTTCTTTTGCAGTTATGGCATTTATTCCTATAATTGATAAATTAGGTTTTGAACCACATTTGGCGCAACTTGTAAAAGATTATTTTTGGATAATTTCGTTTTCAATTTTTGGCGCATATTTGCATTGTATGTCGAAAGAATACTTGCAAGCGTTCGAAATAGTTGTTTTTCCAAATGTATTAACCGTTATTTGTATATTTGTAAATTTAATTTTAAACATTATTTTTGCGTTTGGTTACGGCCCGATACCTGAAATGGGGACAAAAGGTTTAGCGTTATCTACGCTTATTACAAGATATTTAATGGGTGGTATTCTTTTTTGGTACTGTTTCCACAAAACTAACATTCAACATTATAAAGATAAAGAATTCTATAAAGATTTATTAAAAGTCGGAACACCATCATCATTGGCTGTTGTTATAGAATTTATAGGTTTTAACGCTACAACTGTTATTTTAGGCAGAATTTCAGGAATTTATGCGGCAGCGCAAAACATTGTTTGCACATTAACTACGGTTTCGTTCATGATTCCATTTGCTATATCTAACGCAACAGCTGTTAAAGTTGGCTTTGCAAACGGGGCAAAATATTACAAATCTCTTAAAACTTACGCGTTCACAGGAATTACAATGGCAGTAGCTTTTATGGCTTGTTCTGCTATTGTTGTCGGCACATTTCCAAAATTCTTGGTAAGTTTATTTACAAAAGACCAAGAACTTATAAATGTTTGTATACCAATTGTTTTTGCACTTTGTTTCTTCCAAGTTTTCGACGGTTTACAAGTTGCTCTTGCAGGTATTTTTAGAGGCTTAAAACAAACAGGTATCGTTATGATTTCGAATTTCATAGGCTATTGGTTGGTGTCAATACCTTTAGGTTGTTTGCTTGCTTTTAAATACAATATGGATTTGTTGGGCTTTTGGTGCGGTTTAGTTTGCGCAGCTGTTGTTTTATGTTCTATAATGTTTACAACAATGTTAATAAAATTCAAAAAAATGAACTGATAAGGATTTTATATGCCACATTTTTTTATTGATTCAAATAATAAAATAGATAATAAAATTACAATTTCTGATGCTGACAATTACCGCCATATCGCACGCTCTTTGCGCGCCAGATGTGGAGAAAAGCTGTTATTAATTGATGAAAATCAAATTCAATACGAAACAAAAATTTCTGAAATTAATTCAAAAGAAGTTATTTGTGAAATAGAAAAATCATATTTATCAAAGCGAGATTTAGAATTTGACTTATTTTTAGCACAATCGCCTTTGAGAAGTGATGCTCAGTTAACGGTTATGGAAAAAGCAACCGAGCTCGGCGTGCGTGGAGTTTATCCTGTTTTTACAGACAATTGCGCATTAAGAGTAAATAAACAAGAAAAGTGGCAAAAGGTTATGTTTGAGGCTTCGAAGCAATGTGAGCGTGCAAAAATTCCAACTTGTTTTGCGCCAACTACATTTGATGAACTTCTGCAAAAAGATTTTGATAAAATAATTGTTTTAGCTGAACGCTCAACTGAAAAAAGTTTAAAACAATACTTAAGCGAAAATCCGACAAAAAAGGGTGAAAGAATTCTTGCTATAATCGGTCCAGAAGGTGGTTTTTCTCAAAAAGAATTTGATTATTTCAGAAGCAAAAATTTGCCGTTAATAAGTTTGGGTGATTTAATTTTAAAAGCTGAAACCGCTGTAATTGTAACGCTTGGAGATATCGTTTATGAATATCAGGGATGATTTTGTTTTAAAAGAAATAAACGAAGGCTATCTTGTTGGCGGTTCTATTAGAGATTCATTTACAAAAAATTGTGTTTTCTGCGATAGAGATATAAGTATCAAAGGTGCTGAAAATTTTGCAAGAAAAATCGCTAATAAATGGGACGGAACGTTTATTGAATTGGATAGCGAAAACAAGATTTACAGAGTAGTTTTGCCAGACAAAATCAATTTTTTAGATATATCTGAACTACAAGGAAATACTATTGAAGAAGATTTGAAAAGACGTGATTTTACAATAAACGCTATCGCTTACGATTTAGCCAATGACAAATTTGTCGATGTAACAGGCGGACTAAAAGATTTAAAAAACAAAGTTTTACGACATATTGATGATAAGAATTTCGAAGATGACCCGCTAAGAATATTAAGAGCGTTTAGATTTAATGCCGTAACCGGTTTTAAAATGACAATAGAGCTTGAGAACGCATTAAAAAAATACTTGCCATTGGCTCTAAACCCTGCCAAAGAAAGAATTAATTATGAAATAATGAAACTTTTTGGTGGAGATTTCGCATCAAGCGCCTTGTTAAAGATGGATGAATTCGGGCTGTTAGAAAAAATATTTCCTTGTGTAACAGAAATGAAAAAAGTTCCACCAAATACTCACCATCATTTGGATTTATTTCACCATGTTGTAGAAACCGTTAGACAAATTGAAATTTTATATAATAAAATTTCAGGCTTTGAAAAAGAGCATTTGGATGCGATTGATTTTGGCGGATTTCCTCGCATAAATCATTTAAAACTTGCAGGATTTTTGCATGATATTGGTAAATTTTCAACTTGGACAATAGAAGAAGGCGGACGACATCGTTTTATTAAACATGATGATGTCGGTTCAAAAATGGTCGTACCATTACTTAGAGATTTGAAATTTTCTAAAAAGCAAATCGAATACATATCTTGTATGATTAAAAATCATATTTACCCTTCAAATGTAATAGTTGCGCCAAGTTTGAATGACAAAGTAATGATGCGGTATGTTCGTAAAATGGGTGATAACGTTGTTGATAATATTATTTTAGCTAAAGCCGACCGTTTATCAGCCAGAGGCGTTGATATAACGGAAGAAATTGTAAACGCGAATATTAGCGGATTAGATAAACTTTTGGATTTTTATTTAAGCAAAAAAGATACTCTCGCGCCGTTACCTAAGCTTATTGACGGGCGAGAAATTATGGAATTTTTAAATATAAAACCTTCGCCAAAATTGGGTGAAATAATTAATGCAGTAAATGAAGCTCAATTAAATGGCGATATTTTGACTCATGAAGATGCTGTTCGATTTGTTTTAAATTGGTCATTTAAAGAATAATTTAATGTATGTAAAAGAATTTAAGTATGACAAAAATACCTAATACAAAAAATCTATAATGAAAGACAAGATATTTAGTTTTCTAAAAATAATATTTAATTCAGTGTTATATCGCGAATATTAATGATTAAGCAATGGAATAGTGCTACAAGCGGACAAACCGTGAATTTGCTACCGTACAAAGATATTAATTATGCCCTCGGGTTGGTTTCCCGACTAGAAAGGGGGCTGATATGGATAAATTCAATATTAGTTTATTGCTAATCTTTATGATTTTGAACATATTAAAAAGTGGCACCTACCTAAAAAGGTAAGCACCACTTAGAACTCTACAAGGTATCTGATAGCTTGGTAAACTATCACCCTGTGTTTTTATTATTTACTATTTTCTCCTATTTGTTAATATGAGTCAGACAAATTGTAAAGGAGTATAGAATGGAAAAATTATATACAAAACAAGATTACATCAATGCTTGTAAGTAAGCTAACGCAGAAGGGAAAAATAGATTATTAAATATATAAAAAAGCATAAAAACACTTGAGAACTTTTAAAAGGTTTACAAGTGTTTTTTATTTTTAGTGTGTCGTGAGTGTGTCGCAGAGAAAATAAAAAGTTTTCTGCATCATTCTATAAATAATTTAAAACTCTCTATAAAAGAAAAGTTTGCCGTTTTGAAAATGGCAAACATTAAATAAACACGAGGATATTAAGAGAGAGTATAAAAAGAAAATTTGTTTTAGGTTAATTAACTTAACGTTTCAGTCGCTTAACCTTTTTTATTTCGTTTCCTTTGTTTTAATCGTTACTTACATTTATATAAAGTATTTTAATTTTCAAAAATTGCTTAATTAAAATGAACTTGTTACAAACCTTAAAACACTATATCTGGATGTATTAAGGTATATATATAAAGTAAATATTGATTAAATAAAAATTTAAAAATAAATATTAAGTTTTGTAACGAAATATTCTTTTGCTGAAATTGAAATATTTTTTTTTACTTTATATAAGTGTAAGATGAATAAAATAAGGAGACTAAATTATGTCAACTAATATTAATGCAAATGTTTTAAAGAATTTTATAGTAAAAACAATCGGTGCTGAAAAATTAACTCAATCACAAGCACAAAAATATGATATTAATGCAGATAAATACACAGAAGCTAATACTGATGAAAATGCTTATTTGGACTTAGATGAAATTCTAGACGATAAGGATTTGTACGAACAGTTTGCAACAATGTATGTTGAAGAAAAAGATAAAGAAGCTGAAGTTGATTCAGAAAAAGAAAAAGAAGAGGCAGCTAAGGTACAAGATAAAGGTGAAAGTAAAGCTTAGAAGAGATAATATTCGAGAAAATAGAGAAATACAAAAACGGAGTCGAAACTCCGTTTTTTTTTGTATATAAATAATAAAAAACTCCACCCACTAGAAGACGCTGGAAATTTTTGTAAGAAAATTCTATAAAGAAATTTATAGAAACTGAAGATGAGATTTTCGGAATAGAAGTTAAATCAGGAACCGAAATAAAATTAGATGCTTTCAAACATCTTGAATGGTTTAGAGATAATTTGGCAAAAGAGAAATCATTTACCGGACTTATTCTATATACCGGGGAACGAACAATGACTTGGTCAAATGGAATGTTTACAGTTCCGATTAATAATTTGTGGGAGTAATGATAAATCTTTTGTGTCACTATTCACGCGAATTTTAAGAAGACTGACGTTCTAATTATAGAAACTATTCAAATACACTGAAGCACACCTGCAAATTCGTGTCAGTGGCTTCCTGTTAATATTTTGCTATATCAACAAAATAAAAATTTATACAATAAAAACAGCATACTTTAAGTATGCTGTTTTTTGTTAATCAATTTCCACTTCTTCGTTTATTTCTATCGGAAGTTCGGCAGTTTTGGG
>CAKVGW010000065.1 GCA_934747325.1 uncultured Candidatus Melainabacteria bacterium
AAACATTTCAATAACTTGCTTCAAGATATACTTATCAAGCAATTTCATGTTTTTTAATTGATAAAATAAATTTTTAAAAAAATCTTTCATAAGCTCAAATTTGATTATAGCAAAAAAATATATATTAGTAAAAAAAATATATATTGAGCGTACAAGATATTTGTGATATGATATCACAGTAAAGAGGAGCTTAAGAATATGGGTTACAAAATATTATCAAAAAAAGAGCTTTGCCCAAATCAATTTGAAATCATTGTTGACGCACCTTATGTTGTTAGAAACGCAAAGGCCGGTCAATTTATTATATTTAGAGCAGAAGAGGATGGAGAGAGAGTTCCTCTTACAATTGCTGACGTGAATAAAGAAACAGGAGCTTTGACTCTTGTATTTATGGCAGTCGGTTATTCTACAAAAAAACTGGCGACTCTTGAAGTTGGTGATGAACTAGTAGATATAGTAGGGCCTCTTGGTCAACCGACTCATATAAAAAAATATGGAACTGTTGTTTGTTTAGCCGGCGGTTATGGTGCTGCACCTTGTTACTTAATTGCAAAAGCTTTTAAAGAAGCGGGTAATAAGGTTTACATGATTATGGGCGCAAGAACAAAAGATTTAATTTTTTGGCAAGACAAAATGAAAGATGCTTGCACAGAATTATTTATTACAACCGATGACGGAACGTTAGGCGAAAAAGGCTTTGTAACACAAGTTTTGGAACGCATAATTAACAGTGAAAAAGTTGATTATGCAATTGCAGTCGGTCCAATGCCAATGATGAGAGCCGTTGCAAACATGACTCGCGACAAAGGAATTTATACGGAAGCAAGTATGAACCCGATTATGGTTGATGGAACAGGCATGTGCGGAGCTTGCAGAGTAACTGTCGGCGGAGAAACTAAGTTTGCTTGTGTTGATGGTCCGGATTTTGATGCTCACAAAATTGATTTTGATGAAGTTATCAATAGAACTAAAATTTATAAAGACCAAGAACGTAAGCGTTCAGAAAATTGTAATTTATTAAAAATGGCTAAATAATATAGGAGATAGAAATGGCACCTCGTGATCAAGAAAAATCAATACCTTTATGCCCTCTTATGAGCGTTGGCTCACAAGTTGAAATTGTTTGTATGCAAGAGAATTGCGCATGGTATTTGAAGAACTATAAAATTTGCTCTGTTTACATGATGGCGCATAATTCTATGCTTGATGTTCAAGCTAAGCAAGCTAAAGCAAGACAAGCGCAACAAAATAATGGTTAACACTAAAAACTCCCTCACCCTATGGGAGAGGGAATGGGTAAGGGAGCGAAATAGATTACGCTCCTTTTGAAGTTGGAGATAAAATATGAATAACACTGTTGTAATTGGCGCACAATGGGGAGATGAAGGCAAAGCTAAAATTACGGATTTGCTTGCACAAAAAGCTGATTTAATTATTCGTTATCAAGGCGGTTGTAATGCAGGACACACTGTTGTCACAAACGGAAAAACATACAAATTTCATCTTATACCTTCTGGAATTTTATATGACAAAGCCATTTGTTTTATTGGCGCAGGAACGGTTATTCATCCTGAATCCTTTAAAAAAGAAATGGAAGAATTAAAAGCTGAAGGCGTTAACTTTAAAAATCTTAAGATATCACCTTTAGCATCAATTACAATGCCATACCATATTGAAATTGACGGTTATTGTGAATCAACAGCAGGCAAAGGTAAAATAGGAACTACAAAAAAAGGCATCGGACCTACTTATACCGACAAAATGGCAAGAATCGGTTTAAAAATTCAAGATTTGTATTCTTATGAAGCACTGAGCGAAAAATTGGACATGATTCTTCCAATAAAAAATAAAATGCTTAAAAATGTTTACGGATTAGAAGAATACACAAAAGACTGCATAATGTCATTATGCGAAACTTATGCTAAATTATTCAAACCGTTTGTTGCTTTTGACTGGCAAGATATGCTTAACAGATATAAAGATAAAACCGTTCTTTTTGAAGGCGCACAAGGTGTTATGCTTGATATAGACTACGGCACTTATCCTTTTGTAACAAGTTCAAACCCTATTGGTGGTGGCGCTGCAACAGGAAGCGGTTACGGACCTTCTATGATAGATGATGTTGTAGGTGTTTCAAAAGCTTATGTGACTAGAGTCGGCGAAGGCCCTTTTGTTAGTGAACTTACGGATGAAATAGGCAAAAAGATTCAAGATATCGGGCATGAATTCGGTGTTACAACAGGACGTCCGAGAAGATGCGGCTGGTTTGATTCAGTTATTATGAAATACGCAGTGCTTGTTGGCGGAATTACAAAAGTTGCATTAACAAAGATTGATGTATTTGATACTTTTGATGAAATTAAAATTTGTACTGCTTACAAAGATTGCAGAAATGATAAAGTTTACACTTCATATCCGACTGATGTATTTATTCATAAATACTTAGAACCTATTTATGAAACCATGCCGGGATGGAAAACTTCATTAAGCGACATAAGAAAATATGAAGATTTGCCTGAAAACGCAAAAAAATACATCGCCAAGGTGGAAGATTTAATCGGTGCACCAATTGGTATAATTAGTGTAGGGCCTGATAGAGAACAAACTATTTTTGTATAATAACAAAATAAAAGGTGGTTAATGTGCTTAAAAAACTTTTAAATTGCAAATTCCATCTAAGATTTGTTATAAATCCATACATCAGATATATGGCTGATAATTTAGGTTCATATTCAGGTGTTAATGAGCTGAAACGCGAAAATCCGCTTATTGTTTCTTTGACTTCCTATGAAGAACGTTTTGATGATTTGGTAATTTCTATTTATTCACTTCTTAATCAATCTATAAAACCTGATAGGATCATTTTATGGTTGAGCGACAATTTGTGTTTAAATGATTTACCATATGACATCACAAGGTTTATAAAAAATGGACTTGAAATAAGGTTTGTAAAAGACATTGGTTCGTATACAAAAGCAATCTATGCCTTTAAAGAATTTTCAAATTCAATAATTGTAACGGCGGATGACGATATTTATTACCCTAAAGATTGGCTTTCAAAACTTTATTATTCATTCATTGCAAATCCAAAAGATATCAGTGTTCACCGCGCACACAGAATTAGATTTGAAGATAAAAAAATTGCACCATATGAGACTTGGACAAAGCATGTTGAAGAAGAGAGTGCAAGGTTTGACAATTTTTTAACAGGTGTAGGTGGAGTTTTGTATCCTCCAAATTGTTTTTCTAATGAAGTTTTACGTAAAGACATATTTCTGACAAAATCTCCTTATGCGGATGATGTTTGGTTTTGGGTTATGGCATTAGTACATAATAGAAAAATTAGAGTTGTAAAAAATCATAATTCCTACATTTATTGCACGGATATTTTCAGACAAATTATACAAAACAAGCGCACACTTTATAAAATTAATTCAAAAGGGCAAAATGACAAACAACTTGAAGAATTGTTAAAACTATATGGGCAAAATGTATATTCAAAATTGTTTACTTAAACTTTTTTTCAAAAATATAGCGATGATTTAATAAATTTAATTTTATTGATTTTTTATCTAATTTTAAATAAATCAATCTTGCTCGCATATAATTCATTATTAAAAACGGCTTAATAAAATTATTTTTATTTTTGATTGTACAGGCATAAATACTTACATTAAATAAATATTTCTTTAACCAACTATGTTTATCTCTATTAATATAGCTATCGTTATGAATTCTCCAAAAAGTCAATTTTTTATTTATATAATAAACTTTATAACAAGCAAGTTGCGCCCATAAATAATAATCAAGCGCAGATTTACAAAGCGGATTAAAATCGCATTGTTCTAACAGTTCTTTATTTGTCATAACAACGGAAAAAGTTGGGATAATATTTATTTTAGGTAATATTTTTGCAAAATTTTCTATAAAACAGCTTTCTTTTAGGTTCACTATAAATTTATTTAAATCATCGAAATGTTTTTGAAATTGTGCTGCACGCTCTTTATCTCCAAACAGTTCTAAATCAGAAAAAATTATATCGGCATCACTTGATATCGCTTTAACTTTTTCTTCTAATGCATTGGGGAAAAATTTATCATCGCTTTCTAAAAATGCTATCCAATCAGACGTTGAATATTGAATACCTTTTCTAACCGTTTTAGCAAGGCCTAGATTTTTTTCGTTGATATAAAGCTTTATTCTATTATCACTCAGGTATCTTTTTATAACTTCAACAGAATTATCTGTAGAGCCATCGTCAACAATAATCAACTCCCAATCTTTGTAAGTTTGATTAAGCACACTCTCAATAGCTTCACCAATTATTGATGCGTAATTATAACTAGCCATAACAATAGAAATCTTCATTACTAAATTTTACCTGAAAATAAGTTTAAGGTAAAATAGTTTTATGAAATTAAGCGTTATAACTTTAACTTACAATAAACTAAAATATACAAAAAAATATATTAATAGTTTGGTTAAATACACAAAAGATTTTGAATTAATAATTGTTGATAACGGTTCTACCGATGGAACAAGAGAGTATTTAAAATCTTTAGATAATATAAAATTGATTTTAAATGATGAAAATGTCGGATTTTCAAAAGGTAATAATCAGGGATTAGAAATAGCAGAAGGTGAATACATTGCCTTTTTAAATAATGACATTTTACTTTATCCAAATTGGTTTGAAGAGTGCGAAAAAGTCTTCATTAAAGAAAATGCCGGTTTTGTTGGTCCAAGGCATATAAATCCGCATTATGATAATGCAAACGAAAACAATTACATCCAATTTTTTAAAAAGAATTTTAATTATAAGAAAGAATACGAAAAGAATTTTGATGAATGTGTTTTTTCTTGCGCGGTCACAAAACGTGAAGTAATAAATAAAATCGGGAATTTTGATGAAAATTATACACCCGCTTTTTTTGAAGATAATGATTTTAAATATAGAGCAGTTCTTGCTGGATTTGGAATTTATGTAATAAACACTGCTTGCTTTTTTCATTTTGGTTCAATAACATCAAGGGATTGCGATTCAAATTTAGAAAAAAACAGGAATTATTATTATTCAAAATATCCTTTTGCGGAATATTTGTCAGTCATTGGACGCGATAGAGATATTTATAAACGTATTGCAGAAGATATGAATAAATTCCCTATGAATGTTGCATATTCAGTTTTTATAATTATTAGAAAAACCAAAAACCGATTGAGAAAAATTTTTAAAGGAACAAAAAATTGAAAATCCTTTTTGACGCAACAGAGCTTTCATATTTTTTAGAAGAGTCAGGACATAGAGCCGGTGTATTTTTTGTTGCACTTAATCTTTTTAGAGAATTGAAGAAAAGAAAAGATGTAGAACTTGTTTTTTACTGCAACTTTAAAAGATATTTTTATCTAAAAGAGGTTATTGAAAAAGTTGAAGAATTTCAAGGAATTGAGCTTTTAAAGGAAAATTCTTTAGTCAATTTGGCGTTTGCTAAATTGAATTATTTGTCAAAATCAAAATGGATTAACGCAAAGCTAAAATACGGAATACTCAGTCTGGCACGATATTATGAAAATATTTTTTATAAACAAAATAAAAAAAATCTTAAACAACTCGATGAATTTGATATTTACTTTAGCCCGTTTCAAGCACCATCAGAAGAAATTTTAAATTCAAAAAACTTAAATCGTTTTAGAATGATTCATGACATTATCCCAATTTTAGAAAGCGGAAAAATTCCTACAAATAGAAGGTTATGGAGTTATAGAATTTATAATACAATTAACCAAAACGATTTTTACGTTACGAATTCAGAATGCACAAGAAAAGATGTTTTAAATTATTTTGATATAAAAGAAGAAAATATAAAAACTACACTTTTGGGGGCTGATACTACATTCACCCCACCCCTTAATCCTCTCCCTCATGGGGCAGAGAAACCCACAAAATATATTTTTTCATTATGCACATTAGGGAAACGCAAAAACTTGATTTTTGCTATTAAGAACTTTTTTAAATTCATTAATAAAAATAAAATTGATGATTTAAAACTTGTTTTAGCAGGCGGAGTTTGGGAAAAATTTAAAAAAGAATTAACTGATACAATAGGTGATTTTGACCAGTCTAAAATCAAGGTTTTAGGATATGTTAAAGATGAAGATTTACCAAATTTATATTCTAATGCTTTAATGTTTATTTATCCATCTTTATATGAAGGGTTTGGGCTTCCAGTATTAGAAGCAATGAAGTGTGGTTGTCCTGTAATCACATCTAACGTATCATCTTTGCCTGAAGTTATCGGTCAAGCAGGAATTCAAATAAATCCTGAAAACGATGAAGAGTTAATTAAAGCGTATGAAAAAATGTATTATGATAGTTTCTTTAGAGAACTTTGCATAGAAAGAGGCTTAATAAGAGCAAAAAACTTCAGTTGGGAAAAATGCGCTTCAGAACTTTTGAGCTACATAGCGGAAAAGACGACAAAATGAAGAAATAATTTTTCTATCTAAAAACTTAACAAAGCTATAAAGCTCAATTGTTGAATAACGCTTGAGAATAAGAAAAATCTTCTCTTTGAGAGGTAAATTTATATACTCTTTTGCATATTGTTTACCTAATCGCTTTTGTTGTTTTTCTATAAATATATGAGGATAACTTTGAGGAATAATTTCAAAAAGATTTTTTTGCTCTCCCCATAAAGGTAGTCCATATTTTGCAATACTTGTTTTTAAAAACGGATATTTATATTTTTTTATTAATTTGTCCCATTTAAAAAGTGTGCAATTTTCAACATGTTTAAATTTATTAAAGCATACGATACTTTTAAAACCGGCATTATGCAAAAGAATAGAAAGTCCCATTTCATAATTTATTACAATATCTTCTTTTGTATCTTCTGATTTTACATTTTTGATGAAATTTTGCCAAAGAGTAAAAGTTGGTTGTTTAAGCAATATAAAGTAAGTTTGAATATGAGGTTTATAGCATAAGTCAACACCCTTTGCAGTTCTTTTAATGCCATAAGAATTTTGTGTCATACCCCAAAAGTCACACTTTTTCTTTCTCATTTTGTCAAAAATAGGCTTAAGTGGATAAAATGGTCCATAACAAGAATCATTTACTAATAAAAGTTCATTGAATTCTAAACCTTTTTCTTTTGCAAACAAAAAACCTCTTTTATAAGAGCCAAAATCATATTCACCATGTTTTTGTGCTAAGACAAAATCCGCGATATTATTAAGTTTATTTGTTTCATTTGAGCCAAGATTGCAGTCTGAAACAAAAATTATTGTTTCACAAACTTCCTTTAACGCTTTCAAATAATATATAACGTAATCGTCAATTATATTATCTCTATCCCAATGTGCAAATACGCAAAGTCTTTTCATATTGTTATTTTAGCATGGAAAATTATCTACTTACACGATACGACTCTGCAACTAAAAGGAAAACAATTGAGAACCGCCATGGATAGCACTACTGTCCGAGATAAATTTATCTATAATTTACAAAAAGTAGTTAAGTCAAGGCTTTTTAATAAAATTTGTACTGTATAGACTAAAAATAATAGTTATTAAAATTATTTCGGACAGTAAAGCCCTAGGAGAGGGAATAACCGCGGTCGTTCATTTTATTTTAAAATACATAAAATATATGATACTAATAATTAAACTCTGAATTATAATATTAAACGAAAGAGAGGCGTAATGGTCATTAGAGTTTTAATGTTACTATTATCATTAGTGGTTTTAGTAAATTTGTGTATTATCACTTGCTGTTATATTACAGGAGAAAATCTTTATCAAAAATATGGCAAACAAATGCTAATTATTTTTGGTGGTTTCGTATTTGTTGTTTCAGCACTTTATGTAGCTTTGGCTCTAATTGCTTTGAAATAGTTTAACGCTTTAATAATGAAAGGAAAATGATGGACAAAAAGTTTTTTGGAATGCCGGTTTTGGTGCTTTGCCTTTTAGTTTGTTTTGTTGTAATGTGCAACCCGTTTGTTATGGTAGGCCCCGGTGAAAGAGGAATTAAAATGACATTGGGTGAAGTTCAGCCTGAAAGCTATGGAGAAGGATTGCATTTAATCTTCCCATTTATTCAAAAATTCAGAACAATGGACGTAAAGACTCAAAGAAATACATTAACAACCTCTGTTTATACAAAAGACATCCAACAAGCCCGTATTACTTATGTAATCAACTACAATGTTCAACCTAATAAAGTTAACAAACTTTTTCAAGAAGTTGGTATGGACTACGTTAGCACAATTTTGACTCCTGTTGTAGAAGGTACTATTAAGGATATAATCGGAAAATGGAACGCACAAGACTTAATTGCAAACAGAGAAAAAGCAACCGGTGATATTCTTTTCAAACTGCATAATCAATTGAATGATAACTACATCAATGTAACTGATTTTCAAATGACAGAAATTAATTATTCAGATGTTTTTGAAAGAGCAATTGAAAGCAAAGTTACAGCAGAACAAGAAGCATTAAAAGCTAAAAACAAAACGGTTCAAGTTCAAGAAGAAGCTAAGCAAAAAGTTATCGCTGCAGAAGCTGAAGCTAAATCAATGGCAATAAGAGCAAAAGCATTAAGCCAGAACAAGTCTTTGGTTCAATATGAAGCGGTTCAAAAATGGGACGGCAAAATGCCACAATATATGTTGGGCAATTCAGTTCCTTTTATAAATGTAAATCCTACAAAATAAAAAAAATGGTGGTTCTTAACCACCATTTTTTTATAATTTAGAAAAACTATTCAAGGCACGTCTTAAAACTCCGCAATTTTTTCTCAAAGCTTCTTTGGCTTCATCTTGTGTTAATTTGCATTTTATCATCATAATTGC
>CAKVGW010000066.1 GCA_934747325.1 uncultured Candidatus Melainabacteria bacterium
TTTTTTTTGCTTATTTTTAGAATTAAGCGCAAGCATTATTACAACTCACCAGCTAGAGAGTCCCCTTTTTGAGTGCTAGGTCGTGCTTTGTAACGAAACGCGCCAAGCGCATTTTTTTTGTCTATATACTATGTAAATGCTCACAATTTTGTAGAATTTTCATCCTCTTTACATTCACCTGCTTTTGTCATAAACTTATTAGGTTAAAAAGACTTTATAGAGGAGAAATTTTGATATGAAAAATAGAGTTTTATTATGTATTATGGACGGTTGGGGAATTTCAACAGGTGCAGAAAAATATGATGCTACAAAGCTTTCACATCCTGTAAATGTTCCTGAACTTATAAAAGACTACCCTTCAATTAAAATCCACGCTGACGGAGAATACGTTGGACTACCGGAAGGTCAAATGGGTAACAGTGAAGTTGGTCACTTGAATTTAGGTGCAGGTAGAGTTGTTTACCAAGATTTGTCAAAAATCAACAGAGCAATTAAAGATGGTTCATTTTTTAAAAACGAAAAATTCTTAGAAGCAATCAACCATGCTAAAAAGAACAATTCTTCACTTCATATTTACGGTTTAGTTTCAACAGGTGGGGTTCACTCTTCACTTGACCACGTTTTAGCCTTAATTAAACTTGCGGCTGATGAAGGACTTACAAAAGTTTATGTACACGCATTCTTAGATGGTCGTGATACACCACCTTCAAGTGCTTGCACATACTTGCAAACTGTTGAAGATGAATTAAAGAAATACAACTTACCAAAAGTTGCAACAGTTATCGGAAGATACTACATTATGGATAGAGATAACCGTTGGGATAGAGTAGAAAAAGGTTACAATTGTTTATTGTTAGGAGAAGGCAACCACGCAGCGACTGCTTGCGAAGCTGTTCAAAAATCTTACGAAGAAGGCGTAACAGATGAATTTGTACTTCCTACAGCTATTGGTACCGAAGCAGAAGTAAATGAAAGCAGAATTCACGATAATGATGCAATAATTTTCTTCAACTACAGACCTGACAGAGCAAGAGAAATCACCAAAGCTGTAAACTTCAAAGATTTTGATGGTTTTGATAGAAAGAAAGTTTTAAACAATATTTACTATTGCACAATGACAAGTTACGAAGCAACATTTACTTTCCCAGTTGCATTCCCAAAAACTAAGCTTGTAAACATTTTGGGCGATGTATTGGAAGCAAACGGTGTTCACCAATTCAGAACAGCAGAAACTGAAAAATATGCTCACGTAACATTCTTCTTCAACGGTGGTATTGATGAGCCTCAACCTCACGAAACAAGAAAACTTGTTGCATCTCCTAAAGTTGCAACTTATGACATGCAACCTGAAATGAGCGCACCAGAAGTTTGTGAAAACGTATTAGAAGCTGTTGCAAATCCTGAATACGGTTTTGTTCTTGTAAACTTCGCTAACCCAGATATGGTTGGTCACACAGGTGTACTTGAAGCTGCTGAAAAGGCTTGTAAAGTAGTTGATGAATGTGTTGGCAAAATTGCTCAAAAATGTAAAGAAAACGGCGTTGTTATGTTACTTACAGCTGACCATGGTAATGCTGAAGTAATGTTTAATGACAAAACAGGTAAGCCACACACTGCACATACAACAAATGAAGTTCCTTTCGTTGTTATCAACGGCCCTGAAGGTCTTGAACTAAAAAATGACGGAGCTTTATGTAATGTTGCGCCAACTGTATTGCAGTTGATGGGTATTGAAAAACCTGCAGAAATGGATTGCGATAGTTTGATTAAATAAAAGAGGGAAAGTTGAATAGTTGAACAGCGTAAAAGTTGAATAGTTTGTTATAACCTAATAAATTATTTTGAGCGTTAGCGAAATTAAAGAACCTTTCAACCTTTCAGCTATTCAACTTATAAACTCATTGAGAAAACAGTAGGGTGGGAAAAGCGTAAGCGGTTCCCACCAAATACCAAGAAAGTAAACAAATTGGAAAATTTATATTTACATTCTTTACAAAGACTTCAAGTGTCAGTATGGTTCGCAGTAATTGGATTTATTCTAATGGTTGCAACTTATATTGCATCAAAGTTAGGTGACCACAAAACCTTAGAAAAAATTTATAAAGCTTGCTTTTGGTTTTTAATAGCAACAATTGCATTATTACCAATTGCAATAATAGGATTAATAATATTCTTTGTATATGTAGCAGTATTTTGCAAATGATTAAATATAAATTTACTAACATTTGAGGGCTAACGCCACGTCATTGCGAGGAACGCCAGTGACGAAGCAATCCACAAAACCAAAAAAATAAAAGACATAATAATTTAAATGTGAGAAAACAATGACCGAAGAAAATAACGTTAAACCATTAGATATAGATTTATCACTAAAGAAAAACAATGTAGACGAATTCTTTTACAATTTGAGTGAAAACCCAAACGGATTTAAGAACAAGGATTTCCGTTACACGTTGAGCTTGATTTACCAACTTGTAGAAGATGAATTTGAAGGAATTTTTCTTTCACCGAATTCGCCTGTAAGAAACACTGATTTCTTGCTTATAAACGACGGCACAGCTACTAATCCTAAGTTGTCATTCTTTGTAACGCCTACAAACAATTTCCAGTTTTATCTGAAATCTAAAGGTTCAATGTTTAGATTTACTTCTAAAGAAGTTAACGGACAAATCGGCTACATCATGCCATTAGATTTAGTTTTAGACTATTTCGGCGGATTTGGTGAAGTTGTTGATTTCTCTTCATTAACTCAAACTTTTGCATACTTCAACAAGCTTACTCACTTTGTAATGAAGCTTATTGAAAAATTGTACTTTATACCGACAGTGCACAGAAAAGAAGGCGCATCAGGCGGTTCGTTCAGAATCGTGTATGAGCCGATTATTTCTAATAAAGAATCTGCAAAAATTATTAACGAGCTTGAAAACAATCTACCTGAAAACTTGTTCATTAAAGGTGACAAGCCAAAAGATTTTGTTGAAAGATTTGTCAGAGAATATTTAAACTACCTTGTTTACAAATTCTTAGGAATCAAAGCTTACCGTTTCAAAGACATTAAATCCGGTCATTATATGATTAAGGACTTAGAACAAAGATGCTTAATGAAGGGTAAAGACCTTGCCGAAAACTTTGCGCAATGGTTCGATGAATTGTATTTAGGCAAATATGACTTAATTCCATTCTTCAAGGTTAATAAAGTTAGCGATGATAAATTTGAATTAAAAATCCATATCAAGAATAGAAAAACTGATGAAACAATTCTTCTTGATGAACTTTATCACGAGGATGAGATTTGGGGCTTAGATACGGCTGATATATCTAAAATCATTGAAAAACAACTTAATTATGCAGTTAGATACATGCCGGAACTTGAAACTCTTTTTGAAGATGAAGACAAACTTGCTCTGACTTTAAACTTAAATGAAGTTTATAAAATTATTGCTCAAACGGCTTATTACTTACAAAAAGCACAAATTGACGTAATTTTACCGGAAGAATTAACAAATATTATTATTCCACGAGCATCAATTAATGCTAAAGTTAAAGCTTCGCGCTCTGATGATTTAATGAATATCTTTAACACTGTTTCAAGTAGCGCAATTTCGTTAGACGACATTCTTGATTTCACTTATGAAATTTCTCTTGGTGATGAAAAGATTTCATTGGAAGAGTTTAACAAGCTTGTAAACGAAAGCAACGGACTAATTCAATATAACGGCAAATACATTTTGGTTGATAAAGCTGAAGGTTTAAAGCTTGTTGAACAAATTCAAAATGCTAATCATAAGAAGATGACAAGACTTGAACTTATTCATGCTTCTATGTCAGGTCAACTTCAAAATTATGACTTTAATTATGATGAAGCTTATGCAAATGTTATCAAGGATTTTGCAAAGCCTGTTGAAGTTACTCAGCCTGAAGGTTTGAAGGGCGATTTAAGAGCATACCAAATGACAGGTCTAAAATGGCTTTGGACAAACGTTTCAAAAGGTTTTGGTTGCTGTATGGCTGACGATATGGGGTTAGGTAAAACCATTCAAGTTATCAGTTTAATTCTTAAATTAAAAGAAGAAAAGAAAATCAAAAATCCTGTGCTGGTAATTTGTCCAACTACTTTGATGGGTAACTGGATGAAGGAATTGCAACTGTTTGCACCTTCTCTAAAAACTGCGACTTATCACGGAATGGATAGAAAACTTGATTTAAAATGCGACGTTATTCTTACAACTTACGCAATCATGAGAATAGATGTTGAAGAAATGAAGAAAAATTCTTGGGGCATGATTGTTGTTGACGAAGCTCAAAACATTAAAAACCCTGACACGGCGCAAACTTTGGCGATTAAATCACTAAAATCAGATATCAAGATTGCTATGACAGGTACTCCGGTGGAAAACCGTCTTACAGAGCTTTGGAGTATTTTCGACTTCATCAACAAAGGTTATTTAGGCTCTTTGAAGGAATTCCAAAAGAGTTATGCTGTGCCTATTGAAAGATTTAAGGAAAAAACAAGAGCATCTAAACTTAAACTTTCAGTTTCTCCATTTGTTTTAAGACGTTTGAAAACAGATAAACACGTAATTTCTGATTTGCCTGACAAGATGGTAATGAACGATTATTGCTATTTGGCTAAATCACAAGCTATTTTATACGAAAAAACGCTTAACGAAATGATGGAAAAAATCAGCGGATTTACAGGTGTTAACAGACGAGGTAATATTTTCAAGCTTATAACTGCGCTTAAACAAATTTGTAACCACCCTTATCAATTCTTAAAAAGCGGTGAAACGTCTAAAGAACTTTCAGGTAAGGCAGAAAAATGCGTTTCTTTGGTGCAGAGTATTTTGGATAATAATGAAAAAACTCTTATTTTCACTCAATATAAAGAAATGGGCGATTTATTAACTAAAATGCTACTTGAAGAATGCGGTTCTGAACCTTCATTTTTCCACGGCTCATTAACAGTTCCACAACGTGAAAAATTGATTGAAGATTTCCAAACGAATGACGATAGAAAAATTATGATACTTTCACTTAAAGCCGGTGGTACAGGTTTGAACCTTACAAGCGCAACAAACGTTATTCACTATGACTTGTGGTGGAACCCTGCGGTAGAAGATCAAGCGACAGATAGAACATATCGTATCGGTCAAGAAAAGAACGTTATGGTGCATAGACTTATTACGCTCGGAACTTTTGAAGAAAAAATTGACGAGATGTTGAAGTCTAAAAAGGAACTTGCAGATTTGGCGGTTTACGAAGGCGAAAAAATTATTACAGAACTTTCAGACCAAGAAATCTACGATATATTCTCTTTGACTGCAGGTTAATAAAATTTATACGCCCGTACTTTATAAAGTGCGGGCATAAATACAAAAAAAAAGGAATTCTGCTTAGAATTCCTATGGTTGTTTTTCTTTTTAATTTACTCTGTTCTTAATTTCTTCTCGTGTTTTCTCGTGTTTATGTATTCCTATTAATCCCTAAATTCCCTCGTGGGGAAAAATTCCCCATTTCCTGCCTCTAATCTAGTAGCGCCTCAAGAATTCTTGCATTTTTATCTGCTAAAGTATTCTGACGAACTTGTGATCTTGTGATGTAGCTTCTTAATGCTTCACGAATAAGTTCTGAACGTGATCTGCTTTCGTTTTCAGCTACTTCATCAATCTTGCCTAAAAAGCTTTCAGGCATTGAAATTAATACTCTTGCCATAATTGGTACTCCTTATTTTTATCCTCTGTATACTTTATTTACTGATTACATATATATAAAGTATTTCAGATTTAAAAAATTGCCTTTTTTGTCCTCAATTGTGAAGTTTTGTAAAGTTAAATTTTAAATTTGCAAATATCCCTACGAAAAGATTTTCCCTTAAACTCAATGTCTTCGGCTTCCAAATACATTTTATCAACTGCTTTGGACGCAGTTACACCGGATGTCGTTAGTATAATGTTAGCACCGTATTCGGCTTCAAATTCTAAATATTTATTCTTATTAACACTTGGATAGAATGTAATTTTTGTTTCTTCGTCCAAATTATCTAATCCTAAAATTGCATTTTCGGCATTTACTTTATTTTTGCAAGTTAAGACTAAAGATGAAGCATATTTATTATATAAATTTATACCTTCAATTTCATCACTAAAAGAACCAACAACACAAGATTTAAACAATTCGTATAAATCTTCATCTAAAACTTCCAAAACTGCAGTTGCATCACAATCCTGCATAAATGATTGCCAACCTAAAACAAAAATTCTTCCATCCTCAGTCAAAATACCATTTACACCGAGAATGCCTAAATATGGATTACCTTCAATTTCACAATAATCAAGCGTTGGATAGATTACATTATCCATCAAATAATATTCTTGCTCAAGTGTAAGTTTATAATTTGGAGAACATGCACCCATTCCGCTTGTAAGCTGTCCGCCATCGCCTTCTAAATAGTGCTTGTAAGTAATTGAAGAACCGATTGGTAAAGCTTTATAACCATCCGTTATTGTATAAAAAGAAAATGGCGTACCGTAGATATAGTCTTCAATAATCACACGCTTATTTTTTTCGATAAATAAAGAATCAATGAAAGATTTAGCGGTTTGAGTATTTGTAAAAACAGTTGCACTATTCGAATCATCAGTTTTAATTACAAACGGATTTTTTAAATTTTTGATATAATCCATTGCCATGTTTTGTTTTTCGAAAATCCCGAATTTTGGCGTCGGAATACGCAATTTATATAAAATTTTCTTCGCCAAAGCTTTATCGAACATAAGTTTGCACGCATTTTTTACCGGTGCAAATATTGCCTGATTGTTTTGATTGAATAACTCTACAATGTCAGATTTTAAAGCTTTTATAGAAACCGGTATTGTTAAATCAATATCATTTTCCATTACAAATTCAAGAATTTCTGCAGACGCGTCTTCTCTAATATCAAGACAAGTTGCAAATTCTTTTATTGCATCACTAGTAGGGGTAACAAATATATCGTGTTTTTCTGATAACTTTTCTGCTAAAGCATACTCTTTAGCGCCGTTTCCTATGATTAAAATTTTTCTTTTCATGGTCAAAATTATAGCATAGAGTGAAGAAATTTTAAAGAATTCCAAAGTACGTATTAATATTATTAAACTTGACTCTTTATCTTGTTATCATTAAAAAAATAGTGTATAATTCAATTACATGGTGTATACCAAGTTTAATTAAGAAAGTGTATACTTAAAATAATTAGAATAAGAAGGGTTATTATGAAAAAGTATATTTTAGTTTTTATGGCAGCTATAATTTGCGCATCAACAATGAACTATGCTTGTGCAAAAACGACAACATCAAATTCAACATTAGCTAACGCTATCAGATTATATAAAGCAGGTAACTATTCTCAAAGCTACATTGCTTTCAATAATATTGTAAAAAGAGATCCGTCAAATGCAGTTGCTTATTATTATTTAGCTATGACATCCGCTCAAATTGGCAAACAAGATGAAGCAATTGCTAATTATAAAAAAGTTATAAGTCTTTCTCCGAATGGACAGCTTGGACGTTATGCAACAAAAGGCAAGACTTGTTTAGAAACACCTGATAAATGTCATGAGGAGTCTGCAGAATCTGCGGATGATAGATTTATTCAAAGTCGTTTTGGTTCAGGTTTTTCTGAAAAAGCAAGAAGTGACTATGAAAAACAAAAAATCGAAAATTTGATGAGAGAAATGAACAGAGGTAACGATGTTACACCTCAAAAATTTAGAGATTACAAAGATTTCTCAAGTGAAGTTCCTACTAACGATGAAATTGTTGCAGCTCTAAGAGTTTTACAAAGAGCAGGATTAAGTGATATTTTGAATAACAATGTTAATGAAATGTCATTACTTACAGGCAATAACGAAAATAACAACAATACAATGTTAAATATGCTTATGGGAAGCGGTAATTCTTCTCTAAGCCCTCAAGTGATACAATCATTATTGACAAATCAAATGTCAGTAGGTTTTTAAGAAAGTTAAAGAATGAAATTAAACACAGCTAGATTTGGTGAAATAGAAATTGAAGAAAATCGTATATTTAATTTTGTAATGCCTGTCATTGGATTTGATATGCTACATAAATTTATTATACTGGATCCAAACAAAGATACTTTGTTCAAATGGCTTCAATCAGTTGAAGATCCTGCGTTGGCGTTTCCGATTATTTCGGTATCAGCCCTAAATTTGGACTACACAATAGATTTACCTGACAACATAGTTGAAATTTTAGATATAAAGAATGTGGAAAGCTTGCTTGTTATGAATATAACATCAATCCCGCAAGATAATCCTAAAGGTACAACTATCAATTTGTTAGCGCCATTGATTTTTAACTTAGATAATCAAAGTGCTGCACAAGTTGTACTATCAGGCTCAGGTTATGATATCAGTTACCCTATGTTTAAAGAAAATTAAGAATTTTTAAGGAATAAAATGCTCGTTATTACTAGAAAAAATGGTCAAAAAATAATGATAAACGACAATATTGAAAT
>CAKVGW010000067.1 GCA_934747325.1 uncultured Candidatus Melainabacteria bacterium
TGATAATAATCGTAATATGAAATAAAATATTCAACCGCGTTGTTTGGAAAAAGTTCTTTAAATTCGTTATAAAGCTGTGCTGCCAGAGTCTTGTTATGTGCAATAATTAGTGTTGGTTTTTGTATTTTTTCAATAACGTTGGCAATCGTAAAAGTTTTACCGGAGCCGGTAATTCCTAAAAGCGTTTGCGCGTCATCTCCTTCTCTAAGTCCTTCTACAAGTTCTTCAATCGCCTTTGGCTGGTCGCCTGACGGTTTATATTTAGATACGAGTTCAAATTTTTTCTCCATAAGAACATTATAACACTTTAAATAAAAGGGGAAAAGTTTAGGAGTTTAGAAGAAGTTTTAATTGAGTTGAAAAGTAGAAGGGTTGAAGAGTTGTTTTTTAATTACTCTTCAATTTTTTTCTTTTTAAACTTAATAAATTTTTTCTTTTCTTGTTCGTTGTAAATGATATTTTTATGTTATATAATTAACTCAACGAAGAGAAGAGGAAAAATTAATGGAAACTTTAAACAAAAATGAAGGATTAATTACTCAAATTATCGGTCCTGTAATTGACGTAGAATTTGCACAAGGCGAACTTCCTGAAATTTATACCGCTCTTAAAATTTATAATGAAGACGGTAATTGTACAGTTGCAGAAGTTCAACAAATGCTTGGTTCAAATCGTGTAAGAACAGTTGCAATGTCATCAACTGATGGTTTGAAAAGAGGCATGAAGGTTATTAACACAGGTGAACCTATTAAAATACCTGTAGGTAAACCGATTTTAGGCAGAATTTTAAACGTAATCGGTGAACCTGTTGATAAAATGGGCGATATTCAAACAAATGATTATCTTCCAATTCATAGAGAATCACCAAAGCTTGTTGACCAAAACACAGATATTGAAATTTTGGAAACAGGTATTAAAGCTATTGACCTTATTCAACCATACCAAAAAGGTGGTAAGATTGGTCTATTCGGTGGTGCAGGTGTTGGTAAAACCGTTTTGATTATGGAACTTATTCACAATATTGCATCTGAACACTCAGGCGTTTCAGTATTCGGCGGTGTTGGTGAAAGAACTCGTGAAGGTAACGACTTGTGGAACGAAATGAAAGAATCAGGCGTTATCGACAAAGTTGCACTGATTTATGGTCAAATGAACGAACCACCTGGAGCTCGTATGAGAGTTGGTCTTTCAGCTTTGACTGCTGCTGAATACTTCAGAGATTTCTCTAAACAGGATGTGCTTTTGTTTATTGATAACATTTTCAGATTTACACAAGCAGGTTCAGAAGTATCAGCTCTATTAGGTCGTATGCCATCAGCCGTTGGTTACCAACCTACATTGGCAACAGAAATGGGTGAATTGCAAGAACGTATCACATCAACAAAGGATGGTTCTATTACATCAGTTCAAGCAATTTATGTTCCTGCCGATGACTTGACTGACCCGGCACCGGCTACAACATTCTCACACTTGGATGCTTCAACAGTACTTTCAAGACAAATTGCGTCTTTGGGTATTTATCCGGCAGTTGATCCGTTGGCTTCAAACTCTAGAGTTTTAGACCCTAATATTATTGGTGATGAACACTATGAAGTTACAAGAAAAGTTCTTGAAATTTTACAAAAATATAAAGAACTTCAAGATATCATTGCAATTTTGGGTATGGATGAATTGTCTGATGAAGATAAAGAAACCGTAAATAGAGCAAGAAAAATTCAAAGATTTTTATCTCAACCGTTCTTTGTTGCTGAACAATTCTCAGGTATCCCTGGCAAATACGTTAAGCTTGAAGATACAATCAGAGGCTTCAAAGAAATTATTGAAGGTAAACATGACGACTTGCCGGAACAAGCTTTCTACATGGTTGGTACTATTGAAGAAGCTGTTGAGAAGGCGAAAACGTTACAATAAGTTGAACGGTTGAAAGGTTGAAAAGTGGAAGAGTTTTTTATATTCTTTTCGTTCATAAATTCTAGAAAATGTGAGCGCAAGCGAACTTAATGAACTTTTCATCTTTTTCACTATTCAACTTATCAACTTTTATGGAGCTTAGAATGAAACTAAAAATAATTACTCACGAACGAATAGTTTTTGAAGGCGAGGTTGATGAACTTGTACTTCAAACAACTGGCGGACAAATCGGTATTTTGAAAGACCACGTTCCACTTACAACTGCGCTTGATATTGGAGTTACAAAAGCTAAAATTGGTGATAAGTACAAATACTTTGCAACAATGGGCGGAATTTTCCAATTTAAGGATAATACTGCTACAATATTGACTGATGTTTGCGAAGACGGATGTGATATTGATGTAACTCGTGCTAATAACGCAAAGCAAAGAGCAGAAGCTCGTTTAGCGGATAATGACGCTAAAATTGATGCAGAACGTGCTCAAGCTGCTTTGGCTCGTTCTTTAGCGAGATTGAAGGCTGCATTAAATAAATAAAAAATAATAAAATTGTTAAATATTATATAAAGGCTGTTTGCAAAACTAATTAACTACTTTGCAACAGCCTTTTACTTTGCTATAATCATTTTATGGATAATGATATCGAGGCTTTACAAAATATTTTAAAAAACGATCCTTCAAATTTTCAAGCAAGAAGAGAACTTTCAATTTTGCTTGTGAATAATGGTTTTAACGAAGAAGCTGAAGGAAATTTGAGATACTTAATAAAGTATTTTCCTGATGATGCCGAACTTTATTATAATTTGGGCATTGTCTACGAAAAACTTAAAAATTTTGAAAAAGCTCGCGATTGTTACCAAAAGGCGGTCGAACTTTCTCCGCAGGAAGATTTTTATTATAATTTGGGTGATGTTTTAGTTGAATTAAAAGAGTGGGATGAAGCAATTTCAGCATTTCGTAAAGTGCTTGAAACAGACCCAAATGACGGAAATAGCTATTTTAATTTAGGGCTTTGTTATTTTCATAAAGAAGAAAAAAATCTTGCAACAGATTGTTTTCAAAAAGCCGTATCAATCAATCCGAACGATATTTTTGCATATTTTTATTTGGGCTATATTTATCAAAATGACGGCTTAACTAATTTTGCAATTGAAAGTTACAAAAAAGTGCTTGAAATTTCTCCTGATTATAGTTGGGCGTATTTTAATCTTGGTTCAATCGCTTATAAATCTGGCAATATAGAAGAAGCCAAAGAGTATTTATACAAAACAATTGAGCATAACTCAAATGATATTGAGGCGTATAAACTTCTTACAAAAATTTGTTTGAGTGAAGGTAACGCTGAAGAAATTCTTGAAACTCTTCATACAAGATTAGATAAAGAAGCAAACGGTGATTTGTATTATTGCCTTGCTCGTGTTTATAAATTTATTGGTGAAGCGGAAGAATATTATAATGCATTAAAATCAGCGTTAGCAAATCCTTATACACTTACATTTCCTAAAAATATCGTTAAAAGTGAGTTTGAAATAATCGAAAACAAACTCGGACATCACGAAGAAATTGAACCTGAAGCGGAAATTCCTCAATATGAAGACGAAGAAGAGGACGAAGAAACAGAGGTTGATGAAAGCGAAGAAAATGAGGAAGAAACTTCTGATGAAGAAATAGAAGAAGATGAATCGGAAGAAGATTTTGAAGACGAAGATGAAATTGACGAGGAAGACGAGGAAGAAGGCGACTCTGATGATGATTACAGCGAATTAGATGACGCAGAAAACTCTGACGATGAAGAAGATTTAGACGAATATTCAGAAGATACAGATGATGAGTCGGAAGAAAATTTTGAAGATAATGAAGAAGATGAAGATGATGAAACGGATGATGACGAGGAATAGGGTATGTTATCAAAGATTTCAATAAAAAATTACATATTAATAGATGAACTGGAAGTAGATTTAGCAGAAGGTTTGAATATTATTACAGGTGAAACGGGTGCCGGTAAAAGTATTTTAATCAACGCAATTGATATAGCTTTTGGTGCAAAAGCAGGAAAAGAAGTTATTAAAACAGGCGCAGAAAAAGCTGTAATAGAAATTACGATTTTAAATAAAAAACAAGATTTAACCGTGCTTTTTGATGAATATGGAATAGATAATTTGGGCGAAGAGATTATTTTATCTCGTGAAATTACTCAAACTGCTTCGCGTTCAAGGATTAACGGTTGTTTAGTAAATCAAGAATTTATGCGTCACTTTAGAGAATTATTTTTGGATGTACATTCGCAACATCAAACGTATTCTTTTTTACAGCCTAAATATCATATTGTTTTATTGGATTCTTACGCAAAAAATACTTGCGGAAAAATGTTGGATGAATACAGAAAAGAATTTTCTAATTATAAAGATATGATTTCAAAACTTGATGAACTTAAAAATTCTGCGGATAAAACAGAAGAACAAATTGATTTTTTAAAGTTTCAAGTTAATGAAATTGAAGAAGCGCAAATTCAATCAGAGCAAGAAGATGAAGAACTCAATAACGAACTTTCTATTTTAGAAAACGTTGAAAAATTAAAAGACCTTACAGGCTCTTCTTATTGGTCAATTTCAGGCGATGATGGTGCGATAATGGATGCTTTGATGCAAATAAAAATGAATTTGTCTAAAGCATCAGGCATGGATAATTCATTAGAAAATGTTGAAAGTAACTTGATTAGCGCGATTGAAACTTTGAAGGATGTTTCAAGCGAATTAAGGGAGTATTCTTCACGTCTTGATAATGATGAAGAGCGCATAAATACAATTCAAGAACGATTATTTTTATTAGATAAATTAAAACGTAAATATGGCGGAAGTTTAGCTAAAGTAATGGAACAAGGTGAAAAGTTGCGTCAAGAACTCGAAGGAATTGAGTTTTCAACACAAAATATTGAAGAATTGGAAATTGAAATTTCTAATAAAAAATCACAGCTTGAAAAAATGGCGGATGAAATTTCGGCTGAGAGAAAAAATTATGCAAAAGTTTTATCTTCTCTTATTGTTGAAAAGCTTGAAAAATTAGAGCTTCCAAAGGTTAAATTTGATATAAGTTTTGAAAAAACAGAACTTACGATTAACGGTTGCGACAAAGTTGAGTTTTTGATTTCTACAAACATTTCAGAAGGCTTAAAACCACTTGCCAAGGTTGCTTCCGGCGGTGAAATTTCAAGAGTAATGCTTGCGATTAAAACTATTTTTGCTCAATCTGATAATATTGATACAGTTATTTTTGATGAAATTGATACGGGAATTTCAGGCAAGACTTCACAAGCTGTTGCTGATGAAGTCAAAGAACTTTCTAAATATATGCAAATAATTATGATTACGCACCAAGCAATTATTGCATCAAAATCAGACAAACATTTTTATGTAAGAAAAACCCAAGACGGCACTACAAGCGTTGATATTACCGTTCTTGAGGGAGATAGAAAATTAAAAGCGATTGCTGAACTTGCAGGCGGTGAAGTTACGGAAGAATCATTAAAGTTTGCACAAACATTGATGGGATAATAAATTTTTATTTCACCATGCTATAATACTTTTATCATGGAAAACAAAAATATTTTAATCGGAATTACAGGCGGAATTGCCGCTTATAAGATATGTGAACTAATCAGACTTTATCGCAAAGCTCGTGCAAATGTACGTGTAGTGTTAACTCCAAACGCTTTGAATTTTGTAACAAAATTGACCCTGCAAACACTTTCTAATAACGAAGTTTATGTAGATAATTTTTCCATTGATGAATACAAGCCTGAACACATAGCTTTAACAGAAGCTGATATTTTTGTCATAGCTCCTGCGAGTGCTAATACAATTTCTAAACTTGCAAATGGTATTTGTGACAATCTTTTATTATCAACGGCTTGTGCATTTAATAAACCGTTTCTTATAGCACCTGCCATGAATACAAATATGTGGGAAAATCCTTTTGTACAAGAGAATTTAGAAAAGTTAAGAAAAAACGGTTATCATATTTTAGAACCTGACGAAGGTTATTTAGCTTGCGGAACAAACGGTAAAGGCAGAATGCGCGAGGTTGAAGAAATTTTTGAAGCCACTGACAAAATTCTTTCAAACGGAAGATTAAGCGGTAAAAAAATCTTAATTACTGCAGGTGGAACAAAAGAAAAAATTGACCCTGTAAGATTTATTACTAACGCGTCTTCAGGAAAAATGGGAATGGCTTTAGCAGATATCGCAACACAAGAAGGCGCAGAAGTTACTCTTGTTTCTACCTTCAAAGTTGATAAAGGTTATAAAAATATTGTTGTTGAAACTGCACGAGAAATGGAAAAGGTTGTTAAAGAAAATTTGAATGACCAAGATTGTGTAATTATGACGGCTGCTGTTTCAGATTATAGAATTAAAGAATATTCAGAACAAAAAATTAAAAAAGGTGATGAAGAAGGAATAACATTAGAGTTAGTTAAAAATCCTGATATTTTGAAGGAAATTTGTAACTTGAAACAACTGGAGAAAAACCCCTCACCTCAACCCTCTCTCACAAGGGGCGAGGGAGCATATCCGATCATAGTAGGTTTTTGTGCTGAAAGTGAAAACTTAATAGAGAATGCTAAAAAGAAAATTCAAAATAAAGGTTGCGATTTTTTAATTGCTAATGATATTTCAAGAAAAGATATCGGGTTTAACAGTGATGAAAACGAAGTTTATATTTTGGATAAAAATTTAAACATTAAACATATTGAAAAAAATACAAAACAAAATATTGCAAAACGTATTTTGGAGGAAATTTTTGAATAAGTACGAAATTGTACAAAAAATAGAAAAATTTGCACCTCTTGAAACTCAAGAAAAATGGGATGCGAGCGGTTGGATAGTTGATTTAAAAGAGTCTTATGTTAACAAAATTCTCTTTGCATTGACAATTACTGACCAAGTTGTAGAGCAAGCAATTGAAAAAGGCTGTGATATGATAATTTCACACCATCCGTTATTTTTCGTACCTTTTGAATACAAAAAAATCAATATGTATTGCGCTCACACAAATTTAGACCGAGCAGAAGGCGGAACTACAGATTTAATAATTCAAGAATTAGGTTTTAAAAAAACTTACAACGATGATTTTGTTCGTGTTGTAGAATTAGACAAATCAATAAGTGTTGAAGAATTAAAAAATAAACTCTTAAAAATTTCACCAAAACTCAGATATGTGAATAACTATAATGCAAAAGAAGTTAAGACAATCGGATTTTGCGCAGGTTCAGGTTCGGAATTTATCGGACAAACAGATGCATTTGTAACAGGTGATTTGAAGTTTCATACAGCGGTTGAAGCTAAGAAAGTTGTTTTTGATATCGGACATTTTGAGAGCGAAATTTTTGCACCAAAATTGTTGAAAAAAATTACGGAAGTTGGAGAAAAAGGAGTTATTGCAGATGAAAAAAGTCCTTTTATCTAGCTTTTTAATCGGTTTGTTTTTGATTTCAACGCTTTGTGCCTTTGCCTACGAAACTATTATTATCAAATTTCCTAATAAAGAACTTTGGGTAAAAGGATATTACAAAAAAGTTGGTAATGAAGCACTTTTACAATACGTTCCGGGGGGACAGTCAAGCAATAATTGGTCAAGAACCGTTGTAATCCATTCTTACAAGCATTCCAATTATCCAATTAATGTATTTTTATCAAATACAACCGGCAAAATGGTTAAAATGAATCCGACTGCGTCATACAAAACTCTTAGACTTACTGAAAATGAGGCAATTGTCGGACGTTGTACAAAAGATTATAATAAAGTTCAAGGTCAATGCGAATTTTTGCGTGTCACAAGAGGGTATGAAGGTATTGTAACTATTCATTATATGAATAAAAATAAAGATGATTTTATGTATCATTACAATCAGTGGTACGATATTATTAAGAAAGCTAAGCTTTATAACAGTTATTATCGCGATGAGAGAATGTTGGATAAAGCGGAATACTTTGAGTTGTAAGTTTTTCAGTACAACTTTTCAGATGAAATGAATAGAAAATGGACAGTGGAAAACGGAAAATTATTTAAAACTATTTTCCATTTTCAATTTTCCATTATCCATTATATTTGCTCTTTACTTTTAGCCTTCAAGTGCTAATCTTGAGCTTAGGGGAGAATAATTTATGTCAAAGAATATATTTATTACT
>CAKVGW010000068.1 GCA_934747325.1 uncultured Candidatus Melainabacteria bacterium
TTAAGTTTACTTATTTTAGTACACGAAGCAGGACATTTTTTTGTTGCCAGAGCTTGTGGAATAAAAGTTGATAAATTCGGTTTCGGGCTTCCTGTCGGTCCAACTTTGTTTAAAAAGAAAGTTGGTGATGTTGAAATCTTAGTTCACGCATTTTTGTTAGGCGGTTATGTTTCTTTCCCTGATGATGAAAAAGATTGTGACTTACCAAAAGATTCTCCTGAAAGATTTGCAAATAAACCGGCTTGGCAAAGAGCAATTGTTGTTTCAGCAGGTGTTATAGCGAACGTGATTTGTGCAATTGCACTTGTAATGCTTGTTGCTATTGTTTCTCACAAATTACCTTCTGGTGATTATGAAATTTATGCCGGAGAAATTAGCGCACCAAAAAATGCAAGTATTTGGGATTCAGGTTTGAAAAAAGGGGATAGAATTCTAAAAGCCAACGGTTGTGAAATTAATAATGCTTATTCATTTATTACAATAGTTAAAAACAGTGCAAAAGATAACGGAATTGTAACGGAAGCTACTGTTGATAAAAATTTCTCACATTTAAAAGATTTGAATCCGGGGCTTTCAAAGGATGAAATCATTCCTGACGGTATTGCGATAAGACTTCCTGAAGCTTTGGATGAAGATATAATTACAATGGATAAATACGCCTTAAAAGGTGCAAAATACTTCAAGCACGAGGGTTTTAAAATTGATGACAGTTTGGCGGAATTAGCTAAAGCGATTGAAGGTAAAACCGTTTACACTTCAGACGGCAAATATACAATGTATGATGTTGCAAAAGTTCTTTCAAATGGCACTCATCCGATTAATTTGCTTGTAGAAAGAGATGGCAAACAAATCGAACTTAATCCGATTTACCCTGACGAAAAAGGTATTATCGGAATCGGTTTAAACGCAAAACAAACTATGATTGATACAAAAACTCCTGTTAGTGTTGTAAAAGAAAGCTGTACATATCTTTGGGATAACACTTATATGATGATGTACTCTTTGGGACAATTATTTACAGGTAATATTCCGCTTAAAGATATGCACGGTGTAGTTGCGATTACAAAAATCGGCGGGGACATGATTGATAAAAGCGGTAAAGCGTCAGGCGTTTTGCTTGCAGCATTGATTTCTATGAACCTTGCAATTTTAAATATTTTACCAATTCCGGCTTTAGATGGTGGTCATTTGATGTTCTTAATTATAGAAAAAATAATGGGTAAACCATTGAATGAAAAAGTGATTGAAGTTATTTCAACCGTATTTTTCTCATTGCTGATTATTTTGATGATATTTGTCGTGTTTAATGATATAACATTAATTGTAAGAAAGTAATTTTTGTTGGGCTGAAAGCCCAACCTACTTGACAAATAATGAAAAATAGTAAACAATATATACATAGGGGGAAGCCCTAAGAAAATACCACTTCCTTAGAGCTTCACTTAGTACCCTATGATTTACAGTTTAAATGCTACTATGAATAGCGTTGCTACGAATAGTAGCATTATTATTTTGTCAATCACAGCCTTACCCTCTTTTTTACCACCGATTTCTTAGTAAACTCATGTGTGGGCAAAGGTTGGTGATACTACCCTGATTCGCATACTATCATGAATTCTTATATTTGTCTATTTTAGACATTGTTCTAACGTACTATTGCCAAACTTTATCACAACTGCTATTATAAACACAGGGATTAATCTAGTGATCATATCAGCGATAACAAACAAGTTTTTTAATACACAATATAATAAAAGACATAACACACAGCTACAAATGTCTTTAGCTTCACCGTCTTTTCAAGCGTCAACATCAGCAGGCACACCATTACGAAAATTAAGAAATGTAGTTTGTCCTTATTTTGGTGTAAAAATGATTACCAGTGCAGAACTTCCGAAGCTGGAAATGAAAATTGATAAATGTCAAAATGTTGGAGAAGTTGTAAAACTTTTAAAACCATATCGAAGTTTTATGCAAAAAACAGAGAAAAAAGTCTTTAAAATGTTTGAAGAATATTCAAAAGAAAATCCGGAAGAAATCTTGCCAAACATTTTGAGAATACATTATAACGAAGCATTGACAAAACTAAAACTTGAAGAGTTTAATGTTTTGGATGATGTTGATAAAATGTCATTAAAACTTTCACCGGAATTGGCTTTAGCTGTGCATCACAAAACAACCAGATGCAGACAAGTAATTCTTGACAATAAACAAGGAGAAACTTTTAAGCGTCAAACGCTCTTATCTTCGTTGGAGGAAATCAAACCAAGACGCGGCGAAAAGAAAATTTATGAAAGCTTAAAGGATAGAGCCATATATTTACCGACATCCGGTACAAGTGAAAATGCGTTTATTGTTAAATATGCAGACCGTTCGCAAGAAGAAATTGCAAAAAGAATTATGAGAGCTTCCGCTGCTACAATTGAACACGTTCAGCCAAATTCAAAGCGTGGTGAAAATACAATTTCTAATTTTTTATTAGTATCCGCAAATGCAAACAGTCTAAGGTCAAATATGCCGTTAAACAAATTTATAGCTCGTTTTCCAAGTGTGTTGAAAAATTGTCAAAAGTATATTAATCAAATTATTTCTATAATCCATGATGGTGGTTTGAGAGGATATGAGGACTATCCGTATAAAATAAAGAAAACACTTATAAGAGAAACCGGCGGTCTTGTTAACCTTGATTTGAGTGATTTTTGCTATAAAGAAAAAGACGCAAAAAGTGTTGCAAATAGTGCAAATAAAAAGTACAAGCGAAGAAGATAGGCTTTGCGAAAATTAACTTTTTCCATTGTTCATGTTAGAATTTCTTTATAAAAAAGAATATAGAGGAAGATTAACCATGAAAATGTCAAAATTATTTGTTCAAACTTTGAGGGAATTTCCTTCTGATGCAGAAGTAATTTCACATAAAATGCTTGTTAGAGCAGGATATATAAGAAAATTAACAAGCGGTGTTTATAACTATTTGCCACTTATGTGGAGAGTTTTAAAGAAAATTGAAAATATAGTAAGAGAAGAAATGGATAACGCAGGTGCGCAAGAACTTCTTATGCCGTTTGTTCAACCAAAAGAACTTTGGGAAGAATCAGGCAGATGGAATGCATACGGTAAAGAACTTATGCGTTTAAGAGATAGACATAATCGCGAAATGTGTCTTGGACCAACTCACGAAGAAATTATAACTTCGATTGCTCGTGAAGGTATTAAATCTTACAAACAATTACCTGTAAACTTATACCAAATTCAATCAAAATTCCGTGACGAAGTTCGTCCGCGTTTTGGGTTGTTAAGAGGTAGAGAATTCATTATGAAGGACGCTTATAGCTTTGATACTTCTCAAGAAGGTTTGGAAAAAGAATATGAAAATATGGCACAAGCATACACCAGAATTTTCAAACGTTGCGGACTTAATACAAAAATGGTTCAATCAGATTCAGGCGCAATCGGCGGAAGCGTAAGCCATGAATTTATGGTAATTACAGATACTGATGCAGGCGAAAATGACGTATTCTATTGTGATGATTGCGATTATTCAGCAAACTCAAATCACGCAGTTTCAAAATTGCAACCTGCAGAAGTTGTTGGTAAATTTGAAAAAGCTGAAATTGTCGATACGCCAAATACTCATTCTATTGAAGAGTTATGCGATTTCTTAAAAATTCCTGCAACAATTATTGTAAAATCACTTCTTTATATTGTTGATAAAAAACCTGTTTTAGCATTAATCAGAGCCGATAAACAAGTAGAAGAAACAAAACTAATGAATGCTGTTGGCGGTATGGATATTAGAATTGCAACAGCAGGCGAAATTGAAGAAATGATGGCAGAAAACGGTTTTGATGCAGAACGTGGATTCGTTGGACCTAAAGGTTTGAAAAAATATGGCGAATATGACGTTCAAATCGTAGCTGATGAAACTGTTAAAGAATTGAAAAATTTTGTAATTGGAATAAATAAAAAAGATGCTCACATGGTAGGCGGAAATTGGGGTTCAGAATTTGAATTACCTGAAATCGTTATAGATATTCGTTTAGTTGAAGCAGGTGAACTTTGTCCTGAATGCGGTAAACCTCTAAAAGTTACAAGAGGTATCGAAGTTGGTAATATTTTCCAATTAGGTACAAAATATTCAAAACCAATGAACGCTGTTTATTTGGATACTGACGGCAAAGCAAAACCTTTCGTTATGGGTTGTTACGGCATTGGTATTTCAAGAACAGCAGCTGCAGCGGTTGAAGCTCATTACGACGAACACGGTATTAAATGGCCGTTAGCAATTGCGCCATACCACGCAGTAATTATTCCTGTAAGCACAAAAGACGAAACTCAAATGAAGGTTGCAAATGATTTATATGAAACATTACGCAAACACGGAGTTGAAGCTGTAATTGATGACCGTGATGAACGTCCGGGAGTTAAATTCAAAGACGCTGATTTAATCGGCTTCCCATACAGAATTACTGTTGGTAAAACGATAAGTGAAGGTCTTGTAGAATTCAAGGTTAGAGAAACTGAAGAAATTTCAAAAGTTAAACCTGAAGAAGCCGCTGAAGTTGTTGTTACAGCAGTTACAGGATTGAAATAAAGTATTATCAGTATATAAAAAATTCCTTCTCTAAAAAGAGAGGGAATTTTTTATTAATAATATGTTTTTATTTATTTTTATATTTATCGGCAGTTTCTTTTATAAAATAGAATAAGTTTGTTAATGTTTCAAATATTTCATCAAAGCTCAAGTTTCGAATGTTTACAAGCAGAATAGATTTGCCGTCTTCGCAAGTTTTTGGTGCAACTGTAAATTTGATTTTTCTTGCAATGTCTTTATCCAAACCTTGTTTTATTATATTCCATTCATAAGGTGTAAATGGTGAATATACACGAATATCATCACCGGCTTCTCTAATTATTGTAATTCCACATTCTGTCGCTATCAATCTCAATTTGATTAATTTAATCAAATTTTCTACTTCATCAGGAATTCTTGAGAAACGGTCTTTCCATTCTGATACGATATAATCAAGCTCAACTTCATTTTTAACATCAGAAAGTCGCTTGTATTCAATCATTTTTTGTTCACCTGAACCTACCCATTCATCAGGAATATAAGCCGTAATATTAATATCAACTATTGTTGGTTTGTTAGCTTTTATAGCTTCACCTTTAAGTTCGTTCACTGTTTCTTCCAACAATTGGCAATACGTGTCAAAGCCGACATTTACCATGTGACCGTGCTGTTTTGTACCCAAAATATTACCGACACCGCGAATTTCAACGTCACGCATTGCTATTCTATAACCGCTGCCGAGCGTAGTAAATTCTTTTATAGCCTTTAACCTTTCGGATGCTTCATGCGAAAGCTCTTTGCTTTTCTTGTAGAAACAATAACAATACGCTTGTTTGTCACTTCTTCCGACACGTCCTCTAAGCTGATAAAGCTGTGCTAATCCAAGTTTATCGGCTTCATGAATAATCATGGTGTTAGCGTTCGGAATATCTATACCGTTTTCAATAATTGTTGTACAGAGCAAAATATCGTAATCATGGTTATCAAAACCGATAATCACATCTTCAAGTTGTTTTTCGCTCAATTGTCCATGTCCGATTGCTATACGAGCATTTGGTACAAGCTTTTGAAGTTCAAGCTTAAATTCTTCAATTGTTTCAACTCTGTTATATAGATAAAATACTTGTCCATCTCTATCAAGTTCATTTACAATTGCATTTTTAACCGTTTGTTCGTTGTATTCGCCCACAAAAGTTTTGATTGGTAAACGGTTTTGAGGCGGAGTATTAATTACAGAAATATCTTTAATTCCAGATAGCGACATATAAAGCGTTCTCGGAATTGGAGTTGCTGACATTGAAATAATATCAATATTTTCCCTGAATTCTTTTAATTTTTCTTTGTGTCTTACGCCAAAACGATGTTCCTCATCAATTACAAGCAAGCCCAAATCTTTAAATATAACCTTATCTTGTAATAAACTGTGAGTTGCAATAACCACATCACATTTCCCTGTCGCCAAATTTTTTAGCGTTTCGTGTCGCTCTTTCGGACTTCTGAAACGACAAAGAAGTTCTACATCAATTCCAAAAGGCTTGAAACGTTCTGAAATAGTTTGAAAATGTTGCAGAGCAAGAACAGTTGTCGGAACAATTACCGCAACTTGCTTTAAAGATGTAACTGCTTTGAACATCGCGCGCATAGCAACTTCTGTTTTACCAAAACCAACATCTCCACAAACAAGTCTGTCCATTGGATTAGGACTTTCCATGTCAGCTTTAATTTGATTAATTGATTTTAACTGGTCGGGAGTTTCGATGTATTCGAATGTGTCCTCCATCTCCAATTGTAAAGGTGAATCAGGCGCAAATTCAATGCCGGTTTTCATTTTGCGTCTTGCATATAACCTTAATAAATCATAAGCTATTGCTTCAACTTCCTTTTTAACCTTGGTTTTTGTATTTTCCCAATCACTTCCACCCATTCGTGAAAGTTTTGGTTTTATTTGACCTGAACCACGATAACGACAAAGCATATTGATTTGTTCTGCCGGAATATGCAATTTATCTTTATTAGCGTATTCTATTGTCAAATAATCTTTTAATTGGCCGTCAAATTCTTGTTTTGTCAGTCCTTTATAAACTCCTACACCGTGAATAGAGTGGACAACATATTCACCTTCTTTAATATCATTAATATTTTCAATGTATTCTGCTTTTTCTTTATAATGGCGTTTACGATTTGACGGAATATCCTTTTGACGTTTGTTAAAAAGCTCTCTATCAGTAAGTAAAAGGATTTTGCCGTCCCTTAGTTCTGTACCTTGAGAAGTAATATTTCTAATATAATTAATATCAAAAATATCATATTCTGCTAAAACCTCTTTTACACGCTCTTGAAAATCAGTTGCAATAGTAATTTGATAACCTTTGTGTTCTTGAAGAAATTTTGCAACAGCTTGTATATCAGCATCAAAAATTTGAACATTTCTCGCGTCGATATCAATAACTTCGTTATTTTCATCGGACAAAAAATTGTTTAAATAAATTTTTTGCATGCCGGCAGTTTTCTTAATAATTTCTTCCCACGTAAAATGATTTATTTCCTTTAATGCATAGATTTGATTAGTTTTTAAAGCTTCATTATAAGAATTTATAAAATTATCATCTATTTGTTGATACTTTGCTGAAACTTCCGCATATTCATCAAATACAATAATATAATCTTTGAAATAGTCCAAAATATTAACTAAATCAGAATTAAAATATGATTGATAAACGTTTATACCTTCAAAATAACCTTCATTTTCAAATTGTTCTTTAAGCTCTTTTGGAAATTCATTTGGCGGATTATCAGGTAAAACAAATTTATAAAGCGGTCTAATGCTAACGGGTTCGGTTATTTTTTTGATTGATTTTTGTGTTTCATTATTAAAAAATCTTATGTCGACAATTTCATCACCCCAAAACTCAAGTCTGATGGGATTTTCTTCTAATGAATAAATATCGGCAATATCGCCTCTAATACTGAATTCTCCGATATCAGAAACCATTGTTGAACGTTTGTAACCCAATTTAATCAAGCGATTAAGTAAATCCGTTTGTGAAATACTGTCACCGATTTTTAACGTAAAAGAATTTTCCTCAAAAAAATCTTTAGATGGGAATTTTTCAAGAAGGGTTTTAACTGGTGTAAAAACAAGATTAGGTCTAGTTTCTAGCGTATCAATTTGTTTTGCGTAGTCATAAAGATTGCCGACTACAACTTCATAAGGCGAAATATTTTGGTAGGGCAATGTTTCTGCGCTTCGCTCAAATAATCGTTCTAAATCGGCAGAATATTTTAGTGCCGCTTGTTCTGTTGAAGTTACAAAAAGAACTTTTTTGTCCGATAATTTGCAGATATAATCAAGCAAAAGCAGACGGCTAAAAGTTGTTAAGCCTGTCAAAGTAAAGCTTTTTTCTTTTCTTATATTTCTTATCAGATGGTCAAAAAATGATGCGTTCTCTAGTTTCATAATCTTATTTTTGTCGT
>CAKVGW010000069.1 GCA_934747325.1 uncultured Candidatus Melainabacteria bacterium
AAGAGGTATGGTATGGACGAACATGAAGCACTAATTGAATACTCAGAGATGACATCATTTAATTTCAACTCAGAAGAGTTTCAAAAAGTAAAAAAAGATTATTTAGAATGTAAGAAGGTAGCAACAAACTTTGCTTGGCTAGTATCAAATTTCATCAGCAAATTTAGGCCTGAAAAAGATTGTTAAGGAGTACTGATGAATAAAAAAGATTTTCAAAACAAATGTTTTTCACCAAATTGGATAGAAGTCGATTTGGATGAAGTAAATCGTGAAGTTAATAAGGAGGTAAATAATTTAGATCAAACTTGTCCGCACATAATTAAGGAGGAACGCCTAGAGAACAAGCGACGTAAAGATTTAAATACATTATTGAGAGAGCTTGACGAAATCAAGCAAAATATTGAAAGAGTTGCAGAAAAGCAACATAGATTGGCAAATCTTATGAGTTTTTATACGGGTGAATTTGCTCAATAGGCTCAAAAGCAGGCCAATAAAAATTTGAAAAGAAGGCGGTAGTTATGAGATACCGCCTTCTTCGTATTTATATCTGTTTTTAATTCAAAAAGTAGGGTGCAATTTTTTGCACCAATAACTTTTTTAACCGCGTCTGATTACAGTTGCCAGAAGCTCTCCATAACTATTAAAGCAACCGCTTGTTTCTTTGATTTCATAAGTTACTTCGCTATCTTCTGCTTTTTCTTTTTTTGCAAAAGCTTCTGCGCTTTCTAAATCCTTAAATTCGCCTGCCATATCAGGTTCAAAATATGATGGTTTGTCGATATAAACTTGATACATAATTTGCCTCCTTAACTTTTATATAGCATAAATTTAATTGTTCAGCAATTAAATTTATTGACGTAAATTCTTTCTATTAAAATACTGTTATAAAAAAATAAAAAAGGACATAGAATGTCCTTGAAAATGGTAAGTATATTAAAATTGTAGATTATTTATTTTTTGTTTTTGGTGCAAAAAATTGCACCCTACCCTTTTTTTATCGTTAGCCTTCTTCATCCGTGAGGAAGGCTAACGCAAATTTTTTATAGATAATTCAACAAGCTCATGCCCATAGAAGCTGAGGTAACTTGCAAGCTTGCCTGATAAGCGTATTGTGCTTGCATCCAGTTTGTAATTGCTGTTGTTAAATCAATATCCTTAATTTCTGACAAATAACCCGTTAAGTTTTCATTATTTGTTTCCAATGTTGAGCTTGTCATTTCCAATCTGTTTGCAACACCGCCAAACTTAGTTTGTTCCGTTGTAATTTGGGTTAAAGAATTAGCAAACATATCTAAAGTAGAATTCATTTCTTTATAGCCTTCTTCTGTATTGCCATCAAGAACTTTTTGAATAGAATTGCTTAATTTCTTTAATGCACCCATAACTCCTGAAAACTCTTCTTTCGGAGTCAAATCCTTTACATCTCCGTTGTAAGTATTGCCGTTTTCGTACGCATAACTCTTTGCACCTGTTTGAGCATCAACCGTTTCAATAACCGTATCGCCGTTAGCATCCGTAAACAAATTATTTCCGTTTGCATCTTTTGTTGTGTAATAACCAAATACTTTATCGCCGGTTGTATTAATTATTTCAAAAACGCCGTCTGCAACTTCTGTTTGTCTGATATAATCAGGATTATCGTGTGGAGTTCCGTGATAAGTTATATCGCCGTTTTCATCAATAGTATAAGGAGTTGTTTTAGTATTTGCTCCAGAGAATATATAATTGTTATCATATTCTGTATTTGCCAAATCTACCATTGTTTTTGTTAATTCATCAATTTCAACCTTTAAAGCTTTCAATGATGTTTCGCTATAAGTTTGGTTGTTAGCTTGAACAGCTTTGTCCCAAGCGTTTGATAAATAACCGTTTGCTAAATCCATCAAATCATCCAATGTGCTCAATTCTTTTTGAGCAATTTCTACGTTTTGAGCAAAAGTATCAATCTGACCCAATTGACGATTAGTATTCAAAATATTTACCGCTGCAATAGGATCATCCGTAATATTTGTAATTTTACTTCCGGAAGCCAATTGTTTAGTAAGTTTGTTATAATTATTGAGTTGCTTTTGCATATCAGCAACTAATTGAGAATATTTTCCGCTTGTTGAAATTCTATTTACCATTCAACTAACCTCCCAAACTCATAAGTACATCAAGACAGTTGTTACAAGTGTTGAAAACCTGTGCTGCGGCTTGATATGCTGTTTGATACTTAACTAAGTCTACCAATTCTTCGTTCAAGTCAACGCCTGTTGAATCTTTAATTTTACTTTCAATTGACTGAACAACCTGATCTTGTGTATCCGCCAATGATTTTATATTACTTCCTGCAGAAGCTACTTTGCCGACTAAAGCTGTATAGAATTCTTCAATCGAAGTATTGTTTAAATCAGCATTTTTGGCATTTCTTGTAGCAATCATACTTTCAACGTTTTGCGCGTTTCCTACTGCATTTTCATCAAAATTTGCAGCATCATCAAAATATGCGCAAGAAAGCTTCCAGCAACCGTCTTCTGTCAAAAGAGCAGAATTTATTTGAAGGTTTCCGGCAGTAATTCCTGTTGCCGTTTTTCCGTCAGGTCCTACGAAAATTAAATTGTCCGCATCAGTAGCCTTTAATTTGCTTGTGTCATTTGGGTCAATACAATAAGCACCATTTCTTGTATTCAAATCGTTAAACACATTTGCAATAGTTTGCGCAAGCTTGTTCAAACCATTCATTACAGTACCTGCATTAATCCCGTTTGCGCCATCACCAATATCAGTTGCGAAGTGAAGCAAACCGCCTAATGTGCCTGAAGTAATGTCTGCATTTGCATTTGCGCTTATAACTTCTTTTGTTTCAGGATTAACAATACTAATTACTGCATTTTCACCCTTCCAATCATCAGGATAAGTTATTGGAGGATTTTGCTTGTCACAATATGATTTTGCAGTTTCAATTTCCAATTTCCCTGTAACCTTAGCACACTCAACAACCGAATTACCGCCAATATAAACATTAACAGCGCCATTATGTTTTTCTTCTACAGTAATATCGCTAAATTTTGCTATATCATTCAAAATCAAATCACGTTTATCAAGCAAGTTGTTTGCTTCCAATGTGCCTGTTTGAGTTGAAATTAAAGCCTTGTTTACAGCTGCAAGTTCTTCTAGTTTATTATTAAAAGCTGAATATTGAACGTATATTTTTGAATTCTTCAAGCTTTCTATTGACTCACCATCACCCAAAGCTTCAGATGTGTTTTGTTGAAGTTGTGTATATTTGCCGTTCAAAACAGAAGTCAAAGTTTTTGCTGTTTCAATAAAATTTGTTCTTGCAGTTGAATCCGCAGGATATTTGTTCAAATTATTTAATGCTTCATAAAACTTTGAAAGTTGAGCATCAATACCAGTTCCTTCCAAGTCATTAAGAATATTTGACAAATCACCTAAGCCATCAAGTTGAGCGTTTAATTTTGCCTGTTCAGAAAGTTGTGTACGGTAGTAATTGTTAAGATATTCATCATTGTAGCGCATGATATTAGCAATTTTCACACCACCGTTTGCGCGTACTTGGTTGTTAACATTATTTCCGATTACACCGGCTATATTACGGGTTTCAAGGTTAGCACGTTGTTTGTGATATCCTTCAGTGTTCATGTTCGCAACGTTATGCGAAACAACGCTAATCGCTTTTTCGTTTACTGAAAGCGTGTTTCCTGTCATATTTAGTGCTGATAATAAGCTAACCATTGTTGTACCTCATATCCTATTTTTTCAGTGCAAATAATTTGAAACTTTTTGTGCGTGTGCATACAAAAGTTCATCATATTTCTTCGTTTATGGTCCACATGTCAACGTCATGTGTGTCTGTTTTTCCTGCTCCATTATAAAAACATCCTTGAGGAGCAAAAGCATTTATAACTGTTTCCAACATCTTGTTAGAAATTATAATGCCATGTTTTAATAGTTCCACATTTTGATTATTTAATAACGTTAATTCTGAAATTAATTTACAAATCTTAACCTTCTTTTCATTTAGAACTTCAACATATTCGGGCGCTTGTTCTTCTGCCTTTTCAATAAACCAAGACATATTTGCGTCAGGTTTTCCAAGTTCTGCAGCAACATCCATTCTTTCGTTATTAAGTTTTGTTATTTGGTTATTAAGCGCCAAAATTTTGTTATCAAGAACACCCAAATCATCAGGCTTAGAGTTTTTTAAGCTATCGCGTTTTTCTTCAAAAAACGCTTTGAGCTTAGTGTAAGCCTTGATTTCGTTATCGAGTATTTCGTTTAGTTTTTGGAATTGTGTGTTCATAATTTTTTAGTTGAGGAGTTGAAAAGTTGAAAAGCGGAAAGGTTCATTTAATTCCCTTCGGTCATATATAAAATTGTGAGCGTTAGCGAACTTAATAACCTTTTCAACTTTTTCGCTTTTCAACTTCTCAACTAAATCTCCATTTTCTAGAACAAATACTTAATAAACCTATTAAATATTCCTTCATTTTGATTTCTAGATATTGCGCCTCTGCCTGACAACGCGAATTGTAGGTTAGAAACATTGTAAGAATAGATTTCGCCATTTACGTTAAGCCAACGAGGATCGACCACACCCGTTATAATAAAATCCATTCTTTCATTGCCGTTTACTAATGTCTTTTTACCTTGTACTGCAAGGTTTCCGTTAGGAAGTTGTTGTACAACCTGTACTGCGATTTTATCGCCAAATGACATAGAACGACCGCCGGCAGCTGAGTTTGAAACCTCGTTAGAACCACCGTAACCGTTTGAACTTTTTAAGAATTTAAGTCCAAACCAGTCTTTTAAAAAGTTTGTGAAAGAATCTTCTGTTGTTGAAGATTTTTCTGAAGAATATGTCAAATTATCACTAACAGTGATATTTTCACTCATAATTATTGATAACAAATCCCCAATTTGGTGCGCTTGAACTCCACCGAACAAAGAGCGAGGAACGCCTGCATAATTTTGTGTTGCGCCAAGTGTGAACAAAGACTCTGCTTGTACACCCATTGTTGCTGTGGTTAAGATTAATGCGATTGTTATTAGTAGTTTTTTCATTTGTTGTTCCTCAAGTCTTTAAAAGTTGAAAAGTTGAATGGTGGAACTGTTGAATAGTTTATTTTGTTCGCTTACGCTCACTATTTATTTTTTATGACCGAAGGGAATTAAAAGAACTTTTCCGCCATTCAACCCTTCAACTTATCAACTGTTATTTTCAATCCCCAGTTTCTACTTACCAACATCTAGCACAAAAATTCTGCTATCACACTTCTACCATAAAGCAATCCATACTTTATGTCATCATCCGAAATGTTGAATTCTCCAACAGTTTTTGCACATTCTCGTACATCATTTACATCAATTCTATCCAATAAAGATTTTGCAGATGCTGTTTCCGTTCCGCGAGAAACTTCAACTTCTGAATTTTCCTCTTTTTGAGGTGCTAAATTTTTATTAGACTTAAACGCACTTAATGCGCTGAATTGTTGTACTGAATTTGATTCTATTCTTGGTAACATTTCTTTGTCCTTTTTTGTTTTTAAGTTTGTATTTTATTTAGTTGAAGAGTTGAATGGTGGAAAGGTTGAAAAGTTCATTTAATTCCCTTTTGTCATATATAAAATTGTGAGCGCTAGCGAACTTAATAAACTCTTCAACTGTTTCGCTTTTCAACCTTTCAACTCTACATCTTAGTTAACATACTTCTCCATCTGTCTATAAATCTGATCTGCAAAGCCAAAGCTTGTTCTCGGATTATTTGCGATATCTCGACCCATTTGTTGATAAACAATAGGTTTAAAGGTATCTATGTAGTGTTGCTCTTGTCCGAACAAACCGTTTTCGTGGTCAACGGTTTTATCCATTTGTGAAAGCATTTTTGTAACAAAAATACTCTCGAATTCTGTTGCAACTTTTCTTAATTGCTCTTTATTATCACCTGATTCTTTGATTCTGTTATACAAAACCTGATCAGCATTCACTGTCTGCGCATTGTGCAAACCGTTTTTTATTAAATCTATTGTAGGTGTTGAAAAGTCCATTGGTGTCCTTTCTTTTGGATTTAAAAATTTTAAGTGAATGATTTTTAGTTGAAGAGTTGAATAGATGAATGGTTGAATAGTTCTTTATGTTCGCTGACGCTCACTCTATATTTTTATGACCGAAGGGAATTAAATAAACTTTTCCACTTTTCAACCCTTCAACCTTTCAACTAACATCCCCTTTACCTAAATTATAACCAACTCCGCTTGCAAGCTTCCTGATTTTTTCAACGCTTGCAAGATTGAGATTAAGTCAACCGGTGCTACGCCGATTGAGTTTAATGCCCTTACTAAATCATTTAAATTACTGTTAGCAGGCATTGTAACCAAACTTCCGGGTGCTTTGTTTATCTGAATATCAGAGTTTTCAAACCCAACAGTTGCACCGTTTGAAAAACCGTTTGGCTGTGAAACATCATTTGTTGTAGAAACAGTAACCGTGATGTTTCCGTGTGCAACAGCTGCAGGCAGAAGTTTAACATCCGCGCCAATTACAACCGTTCCTGTTCTTTCGTTTACAACAACTTTTGCAGGCTCCATTGTTGGCGCAACTTCCAAATTCTCAATAATTGATAAGAAAGAAACTCTGTCGTTTATAAATCGCGCAGGAATTTCTACTCTTACTGAACTTCCGTCAATAGCTTTAGCAGGCGCTACTTGAGAAACTGTTTTAGCAATTCTTGAAACAAGCGTGTAGTCTGAACGGTCAATAGAAAGTGTGATTGAATTTTCATCACCGATTTCTGTGTAAATATCACGTTCAATTATTGCACCCCCAGGGATACGACCTGTTGTAGTGATTGCAGTTCTAGCTGAAGAGCCACCAGCAATTTTATTGATACCACCTACTGAAAGAGGACCTTGAGCAACTGCTACAGCTTCACCGTTAGGTGCTTTTAAAATTGTTTGAACAAGAACACCGCCTTCTAAACTTTTACAGTCAGCCATTGCAGAAACTGTTACGTCAATTTTGTCGCCGTTTTTAGAAAATGGAGGAACAGTTGCAGTAACAATTACCGCTGCTGATGCACCTTTTTGGATATAGTTTTCTTGTTCAATTACTGTACCTAAATTTCTTAGTAACATCTTGTTCGTAATTTGTGTTGAACGAGAGTTATCACCGGTTCCTGGCAAACCAACAACAACGCCGTATCCAACAAGTTGGTTCTCACGCACACCTTTAATATGAGTCAAATCCATTATACGAACCTTGGCGTTGATTGCCTGAGCAGGCATAACGCTTGCCAACATGAACATTGCTAATATTGTTGCTAAAATTTTTTTCATTATACTTACCTTTTTTTGAGTTGAAGAGTTGATGTTTTTAGTTGAAGAGTTGAACAGTTGAATGGTTAAATAGTTCATTAAGTTCGCTAACGCTCACTATTTATATTATGACCGAAGGGAATTAAATAAACTTTTCAACCCTTCAACCTTTCAACCTTTCAACTTCTAACCCCCTCAAGCCTCAGTGCTAAATTGCCACCAAAACTCTATTCTCCCCAATTACCTTTCCGTTGTAAACCTTCTTGTAATTTTTGTTTTCAACGTTAATGTAATCACCTGTCATACCGTCTGCCATCGCAGTTCCGTCGATTGTAACCATTACATCCCCATTAGATACAAAGAAAATTCTGACTTCACCATTTCTTTGTACGTCAGGACGCATTTTTACAAATCTTTT
>CAKVGW010000070.1 GCA_934747325.1 uncultured Candidatus Melainabacteria bacterium
AATAGTATGAAAGAACAAAAAATAGCAGTTATAGGTATGGGAATGTGGGGCAAAAATATTGTCCGCAATTTTTATAATCTAAACGCATTGGAAATGGTTTGTGATTTAGACGACGAGTCTTTAAAATCTGTTCAAGAACAATTTCCTGGTGTAAAAGTTACAAAGGATTTTAATGATATTATTAACAATCCTGATATTACAGGCGTTGCAGTCGTAACACCAAGCCACACACACTTCAAGATAGTTAAAGCAATGCTTGAAGCAGGTAAAAATGTTTATGTTGAAAAACCGATTTCAACAGTAGCTGAAGAAGCAAAAGTTTTAACAGAACTTGCTGAATCAAAAGGTTTAGTTTTGATGGTTGACCACTTGTTGCTTTATCACCCTGCAGTAAATAGATTAAAAATGCTTATTGAAGAAGGCGTTTTAGGCGAATTAGTTTATGCACAAAGCGATAGATTAAATGTTAATTACCACAAAAACGACAGAAGCGTTATGTGGGATTTAGCACCACATGATGTTTCAATGATAGCTTACGTTACAGGCAAAAATCCTGTAAAAGTTATTTCTGCTATCGGTTGTTCTTCTGATAGAAACGACATTATGGATATCACTCATATTGGTGTTGAATTTGAAGGCGGAATGATTGCTCATATTTCAGACAGCTGGATTACACCTCAAAAACACGTAACATTGCTTGTTAGAGGCACTAAAGCTACTGCAATCTTTGACGATACCGCATCAACTGATAAATTAAAGGTTTATGATAACTTTGTTCCTGCAAATACTCAAAACTTTGCATTGGATTATTTAGAAATTGAGCCACTTAAACTTGCGTGTCAACACTTCGTAAATTGTTGTGCTTCGCACCAAAAAGCTCGTTCTGACGGTGCTAACGGTTATGCAGTTGTAAGCGTTTTAGAAGAAGCTGAAAAAATCATGCTTGGTTCAAAAGTTGAAGACTTAAATAAAAAAGACTTTGCTCTTTCTAGAATGAAAGTGTAATATGTAGGAGAATTTTAGAATGGCTAATTTTATTTCAATATTCAGAATATTTGTAATGTTTTTTGCAGTGTATTTAATTTATACTTGCCAAGGCGATACAGCATCTTATGTTTGGGCATTGGCTCTTACAATTATTGCATTCGCTCTTGATGGTGTTGATGGTTATGTCGCAAGAAAATTCCACGAAGAATCAAAATTCGGTGCTCTTTTAGACATTATGGGCGATAGAATAGTTGAAAACACTTACTGGATTTTATTTGCGGTAATGGGTTGGTTAAATATTTTGTTCCCATTGATTGCAATTACAAGAGGATTTATCACTGATACAATCAGAAGTGCAGCAATGGAAAAAGGTTTAACACCGTTTGGCATGCAAGTTAACCCTATTTGCAAATTCATTACAGGCTCAAAATTTATGAGAATAAGCTATGCTGTTGCAAAAGTTTTAGCATTCGTTCTTATTATTACGGCAAAAATTCCTGTATGCCCTCATAGAGAAATCATTTGGGCTATCGGCTTTTGGGCAGCAGTGTTCGCAATTGTATTTTGTGTAGTTAGAGGAATCCCTGTGGTGTTGGAAGCTAAGTATTTGTTTGATGACAAGAAATAAGGCTGGAGTTTTTGCATGACAAAACTAAACATAGTTTTATACGAACCTGAAATACCACAAAATACAGGCAATATTGCACGACTTTGCGCTTGCACGGGTGCTTCTTTATATCTTGTAGGGAAATTAGGTTTTGCGCTTACTGATAAATACACAAAACGCGCAGGTATGGATTACTGGCAAAGTGTTGATTTACATAGAATTGAATCAATGGAAGAATTGTACAAAGAATTTCCTGAAGGAAGATTTTTTTACTTAACAACAAAGTCTAAGAGAATTTATACAGATTTCAAATTCCAAGAAAACGATTTTATCGTTTTTGGTCCTGAATCAAGAGGACTTCCTCAAGAATATGTAACGCAGGAAACAGCTATTACTATTCCTATGAAAGAGGGACAGCGAAGTTTAAATTTATCCAACTCGGTAGCAATTGTTGCTTATGAAATTGTTAGACAAATCGGTATATAATTACTAGAGGTCAATTGTGCAAGAGTATAAAATGCCAATAAGAGAACAAAATTCAAACAAAGGAACTTTTGGTAAAGTTTTGAATTTTGCAGGTTGCAAAAATTATATTGGTGCGTCTTATCTTTCTACAGTTTCTACACTCAAAGTCGGAGCTGGTTTTGTGGCTTTGGCTTCTGAAAAAGAAGTTATCCGCTCTGTGTCGACACTTTTACCAGAAGCAGTTTATCTTTCAAGAGAAGAAGGATTAAGAAATGTTAAGCAATTTTCAGTTTTTCTCATTGGTTGCGGTTTAGGTGTAAAACACGCATCAATAAAATTTTTCAAGGACATTTTAAAACAGTTACAAAAAGAAACTTCCCCTGTAGTAATTGACGCCGACGGATTAAATATTTTAGCAAAATATCCGATAAAACTTCCTCAAAATTCTATTATTACACCTCATCCATTAGAAGCTGCTAGACTTTTAGGAGTCTCTTTACAAGATGTTTTAAACAATTTAGAAAGTTCCGCAAAGGAACTTGCAGAAAAATATGATTGCGTTGCAGTTTTAAAAACTCATAGAACTATTATTTGCGATAAAGAAAAACTGTTTATCAATCAACATGGCAATTCCGCTTTGGCAAAAGCCGGTTCGGGAGATGTTCTAGCAGGAATTATAACCGGATTATTGGCACAAAAAATGCCTACCTTTGAAGCTGCAAAATTGGGTGTATATCTACACTCTAGAGCAGGAGAAATCGCATCTCAAGAATTAAGCGAATATTCTGTATTGGCATCAGATTTGCCTATATATTTACACAAAGCAATAAAGGAAATCTTATAATTGATTAATCTTCAAACTTGATACGACCGGTTTGATTAATATCAATAGGTTTGTCTAAGTGTTTGATGTATTCGCAAGTTAAAACATCTTTATCGTAAGGTCGTATTTCAATACATTTATCGTGTGGAGCAAGAACTGCGTAATCTGCACCTGCTGACATCATGAATTCATCAGTTGCAACCTTATACATTTTATCTGCTCTTGGATTATTAATATCAATTGGTGTTTCTTTACCGTCTTTATCAACAAAATTCATAGCAGTAAGTTCGCCTTTTTTAGGACTCACTGTATAATTCAAACCTGATACCGCGAGTAATCCCGGTTTATTACCATGACTTGTATAAGTTGTTTTTACCGTTGCTTTAAACATGTCTACAAGAGTTTTTTCTGAAACTTCTGCTAATGACATTCTATCAAAGAATGGTGCTATATCCTTGATATCGCGAGAATCAATTACGCCTTCGTGGAAGAAATTTCTGATGCCGCTATTATTCCAAACCCCAATATCTGCACCCATTTCATCACGCATTGCATCACATACAAAATTTGCATGAGGATTTTCTTCAATTAAAGTTGTTGGTGGTGGCGGAGCTTGTCTTATAAATCCGACTTTTTCAGGTTTACCTAAAATCTCATCAAAGATATATTGGTTAATCATGTTTTTGTGGAACAATCTTGTTTCGCCCAAGTTGTTTTGTGCTTTTGTAATCACACCATTTTTATCAAAAGTCAAATCTAATTTCCCAAAATATGCACCATCACGTCCTGCTTCTGTTAAAACAACAGGTTCACCATCTTCGTTATAGAATAGGTTTTCACCTTCTTTAATATCTTTTACTAATTCGTGAGTATGACCGCCTATAATAACATCAATATCTTTTGTATTTTGCGCTACAATTTGATCTTTCTGATGTCCTAAGTGTGAAAGCAAGAAGATTTTATTAATACCTTGTTCTTTCATTTTATCGACTTCTTCTTGAATATCATCTATTGTATCTTCTAATGCATCGATAGAACAATCTGTGTGATAATTAGGGTGGGTTAGTCTATCAAACATATCGATAGGAGAAGCTCCAACTAAACCAATTTTTTCACCTTTTACGTCAACAATTTTTGAGTTTTTTAATTTATTAATAAGTGGAGCTCTACCCAACTCTTCTACATCCTTAGGATCTTCTGCTTCTACATCTTCCTGATTCATGTTTGTTGCAAGAATATCGCCCTCATAATCTTCTATTGAATCCAACAAGTCAGATTGAGTTGTATCCATCTCGTGATTACCCAACGCTGTTGCAGTAATGTTGGCTAAATTCATAAATTTCATTGTAGCTCTGTGAACGGCTTTATTTTTCTCATCTCCAATATCATTGTCACCGGCTGAAACCCTTAGATCACCTTTCAAGCCGGATAAAATTCTCATCATATTATTAGTCTGTCCGTGTTCGTCATTTACATAACCCACAGACATCTCAAATGTATCATTTTGTGGTGTTTTTTCTAATTTAGAATTATTAGGAGTAGTTATATTCTTTTTATCTTCACCACTTCTAAAATTTATTTTCGGAATATTAAATTTATTTGTTGATATTTTGATGTCCATTTTCACCTTCTTCTTCTACAATAGCATGAAGTCACGTGAAAAAAATTTTTGCTAGTTTTTTTTAAAAAGTTACAATAATTTACAAAGTCTTTTGGATTTTCAACAAAACCTAAAAATTTTTCAATTGAAATCATTATTTATTTAAACTAAAATATAAGTATGTTAAAACGAGTTTTTCTTACAGCATTAATAGTTTTAAACCTTGCACCAGTATTCGCAGAAGAAGCGCAAGTTAAGGAAACCTATAAACTTAACGGCCAAGTTGAATATGACGACAATCCTGTTGAAACTATTTATTTGGACGAAAACATAGATAAACCGCAAGTAAATATTCCACAACGTTCGTTAACCCTTCCGGTAAGAGTCTTGAACATTACAACGAACACTAACACGCCCAGGAGTGCCCTTGCAAGGGCGACAGTAACAAGGAATAATTTAAAAGATATTCTTCCGCTATCAGGAACATTGTCTGATCAATTAGGAAAAGGTATTAGCTATGGAACGATTTGGGGAGAAGAAATTTCTTTTTCACAAATTGAATCTACAACCGGCGTTTTTTTAAGATATGATGCGCCAAAATATTTTTCACTTGATACAAAATTCAGACAATCATCATCGCAAGACGTAGGTTCTCAATACGGAACGGTTCGTGTGACTCCAGAATGGCATATTACTGACAAACTAACATTAAAAGACTCCTTCACAAACTATGTTAACGCACCAAAAAATAAAAACGAATTAACTTTAGTCTACACTCCGGCTTTAAAAAAATATGCAGAATCTTTAAAATTTGAATTAGGAGTAGCACAGTCTTATTATTCAAACGGAAGGCAAAGTTCTGCTATTAATTTTTCTACAGGATTTAAGTTGTAATTAGTTAAAATATTTTATATAATTGATTTATGATACGATACAAACAAGCACAAAGAAGACCAAAACGAGTCGTTAATAAAGAACATCAAAATGTTCCTCAAGTTGAAAAAAAGTTTAAGCAGAATTCGACAGTTACAGGATTTTACTACTCTTTTTTAACTGTTGTTTTGCTTCTTTGTCTTGTACAAATTACTATAAGCGCTGTATTGAATATTTCTAAAATAATTTCATACAAAGCTAAAATTATACAAATAACTAAAACAAGGGATGATGCAAAAGCATTAAACGAGCAATTGAATGACAGTATAAAAAATTTTTCTAATGTTACCGGTTTAGAAGCTATTGCTAGAAACAATCTTAAAATGTCAGGCGAAGACGAAGTTTTGGTTATTATTAACACTCCAAAAGAAGAAGAAAAAGAAGAGAAACCGAAATTAATCGGACATAAAAAACATGATTAAAGATTTATTGCAAGAAGCTTTTGCGCTTAAAGAAAGCGGACATTATAAGCATGCTATAGAAGTATTTTATAAAGCGTTAGAACTTGATAATTCAAGTTCTGAACTTTTGCTTGAAATTGCGGATTTGTACGACAAAATCGGGAATGAAGAAAAAGCTTTAAGCTATATTCAACAAATTTTAGATCAAGAGCCGACAAATATTGATGCGTTAAAATTTCTTAAACGAGTTTTTGAAAGAAAAGAAGCTTGGCAGGAAGCAGAACAAACCGCAAAAAATATTTACTGTATTTCACATAATTCTGCTGATTTAGCAGAAATCTTCAAACTTTTAATAAAGCAAAGCAAATTTGACGAAATTTTCGAATTTAAATTTAATACAGATGATAAATACGTTTGCTTGGAACTTGCTCGGGCATATTATTACAAAAAAGATTTTCAAAAAGCTTTGGAAATTTTGACTAAAATTCAACCGCAAATGGCTGATAATCAAGATTTTCTGCTGCTTTTAGGTCAATGTTATTATTACTCCAATCAAAAAGAACGCTGCATAGAAATTATCGGTCAATTTAAAGGTAAAAATGCAGAACAAATGAACTTTTTAGGGCTGGTTGAAACTTTTCTTGAGAATTATAAAGAAGCTGTTTCGTATTTCAATAATGCGATTAAACAAAATCGTTCAAATCCTGAATACTATTACAATTTAGCAAATGTATATTTTAAGCAGGGCGAGCTTACTTTAGCTAAAAGAAATTATAATTTAGCAATTTCAATATGTCCTGAAAATCAAAATTATCATTTTGCATTGGCAAATTTGTATTATTCCGAAAAACACTACAAAAAGGCGCTTGAAGAATTGGAAGGAGATTTTTTCGAAGCAAGATTTTTAAAGGCAGTAATCCTTTACGAAACAGGTTATTTGGCACTTGCAAGAAAAGAATTGAGCGAATTAGCGTTAGAATATCCGAACAGACAAATGGTTAATGAGTACATGACAAGGATTAACAGCGAATTGGGGCTTAACTAAAAAACTTTGTGTTTTTTATCATCGCCAAAATTTCATCAAGCCTTGGTTTGTCATGCAAATACCAAAACCCAATAAGCACTTCAAACGCAGTAGCAGGCCTATACTCATGCTGAATTGAACGTCTAGCCACCGGTATCGGCAAATTTCGTCCGCGCCTTGCAAGCTCATGCTCTTCTTCCGTTAAATTAGGTGAAATAAATTCAAGCATGTCTTTTTGAAAAGATGCTTTTACACGGTCTGTTGTAATTTTATGTAAAAGCTTTGAATTAGATGTTTGCAGAATTGTATAATCTCTAACAAAAACTTCCCAAACAGCATCGCCGATATGTGCGTAATTTCTAAGTGGCATGATTTCTTTTTGCATAGTTATATATTAGCACAATTTTATTTTTTATTGAATTTTACGTTTTGAGTGGGAAATTGAGGGCAAAAAGCTTTGAATATACTTTAAATATACTAATTTTCAAAAAAATAAAAAAAGCTCTTTACAAAAAAAATTTATTTGTTATTATAATTAAGTGAGGTTACTTCAAACGAGCCGAGCGAAGGTAAGGTAAACTTGGGACTCACAAACAATTAAATAAGCTAAGATAATCCTCAGTAGCTCAATGGCGGAGCAACCGGCTGTTAACCGGTAGGTTGTTGGTTCGAGTCCAACCTGGGGAGTTTTTT
>CAKVGW010000071.1 GCA_934747325.1 uncultured Candidatus Melainabacteria bacterium
TACAAGAGCGCAAAAGAAATTGTTTATTACAACATCGGCTAAAGCTAAAGGCTGGGGAAATAAAGAAGTTGAACAAACTCCGAGTGTTGTATTTACTGGAATATTGTGATTTTGTTGCAATTTATGATACAAGTTTATTTGTGACTTATAATCACTTTCATATAAATGTATGATTGCAAAGAAGTTCTTATTGCATATAATTTAAGTGTGTATTGGGAGAGGATTTGATGAACAGACGTTGGTACGATTCAAATGAGCATACGCAAAAAGCATTGTCTTTGCTAAAAGATATGGATGAAGTTAAAAGAAGAGCTTTGTCACGCGATTTGGCAAATGTTGTAAAACAGATTAAAGAAATGCATGAAGAAGACGAAGAGCAAGACATAAGTATCGGTATCGACAGAGTTTTGGGGCTTTATAAAATTTCAAATTCAAGACGTTGGTATGATAAAGTAAGCATTCTTTCTTATGCTTTGAAAACAATGTCAACGCTTCCAAAAGAAGATTTTTATAACATAATGGAAGGTATTACAACTTCTCTTTCTGCATAGATTGCTATGCTTGAAATTCTATCAATCATTTAATACTTTTTGTTTTATAGTTTTAGTTTTTCTTTCGACCTTTTTGTCACTTTTTGTAATGATTAAGCGGTCTTTTTCGATTACATACTGAACCATATCCTCTTCAGGGTTTATGTCTAATAAACCCAATATTGTCGAGTTTAAACATAGTACCCAACCATTACCGTTTCTCATTAATTTTCTATCTATTGTCATACATTTAACCTTACAAAGTCCTTGACAATATCATACTTATATTTTAAAATTACTTCTAACATTACTTTAACCAGTACAATAACCAGTAATATAAATAAACAAACTAATAATCGAAAAGAAAAATTCTTGTATCTATATTTAGACCGAAATTCGGTATAAATTCCATCAAAAGATACAAATGTGCGTGAAAGCGCACTTTTTTTTGCACCAATAATTTTATGATGTATAATTGATTTATACAAATTTATAAGGAATTAATTATGCTTAAAGGAAATGAGATTAGAAATCTATATTTAAATTATTTCAAGGAAAAGCATCAACACACAATAGTTGAGAGCTCCAGCCTTGTACCTGATAATCCGACTGTACTTTTGACAACAGCCGGCATGTTACAATTTTTGCCTATATTTTTAGGTATCCAAAAATCACCTTATGACCCTGCAAGAGCAACTTCTTGCCAAAAATGTGCTCGTGCGGGCGGAAAGGATTCTGATATCGAAAACGTAGGTAGAACTCCACGCCACCATACATTTTTTGAAATGTTAGGTAACTTCTCATTTGGCGATTATTACAAAAAAGATGTTATTCCTTGGGCTTGGGAATTCGTTACAGAAGTCCTAAAACTTGATAAAGACAGACTTTGGATTACAATTTTTGAAACCGATGACGAAGCTTATGATATTTGGAGAAGTATCGGAGTTCCTGACGAAAGAATTAAAAGAAAAGGTAAAAAAGATAATTTTTGGGGTCCTCCTGGAGCTTCAGGCTCTTGCGGTCCTTGTTCAGAAATTCACTACGATTTAGGCGAAGAATATAAATGTGATGACCCAAATTGTGGTATTGATACCTGCGAATGCGATAGATGGGTTGAAATTTGGAACTTGGTATTTACTGAATTATATCAAGATGAAGAAGGCAACCAATCACCGCTTGAACACAAAAACGTTGATACAGGCATGGGCTTAGAACGTATTACAATGGTTTGCCAAGGTGTTGCATCAACATTTGAAACTGATTTGTTGAAACCTATTTTGGACAAAGTTTCTGAAATGAGTGGTGTCGCTTATAAAAAATCAGAAAAAACCGATGTTTCATTAAGAATTATCACAGACCACGCAAGATGTGTTTCTTTCTTGATTTCTGACGGCGTTATCCCGGGAAATGAAGGTAGAAGCTATGTTTTAAGAATGATTTTAAGACGTGCTTTAAGACACGGAAAAATCTTGGGTATGGATTTGCCGTTCTTGTATAAACTTGTTGATACAGTTGTTGATATGTACGGTGAAGCTTATCCTGATTTGGTTAAAAACAAAGCTAAAATTATTGACGTAATCAAAAAAGAAGAAGAAAGATTTGCAAAAACTTTGGATAGAGGTTACAAACTTCTTGATGAATTTATCGCAAACAAAAAAGATATTGACGGCGAAAGCGCATTCAAACTTTATGATACATACGGTTTCCCATTTGAACTAACTAGAGAAATCGCAGAAGAAAACGGTTTGAAAGCGGATGAAGCAGGTTATAAAGTTGCTATGCAAGAACAAAAAGACAGAGCAAAGGCAGCAACTGCTAAGATTTCAGTTACAGGCGATATGAAATATGCGAAAGTAGAAGATGAAGTTGGTTCAACTAATTTTGTCGGCTATACTGAAACTGAATGTGACGCAAAAGTTTTGGCTTTGATTGAAGGCGAAGGCTTTGTTGATGTTGTTCTTGATAAAACTCCATTCTATGCAGAATGTGGTGGTCAGGTGGGTGACAGCGGTTATATCTTTAACGACAATTTGAAAGTTGAAGTTCTAACTACATTCAAAGTAAACCATTTGTTCGTTCATAGATGCCAAGTTGTGAACGGTGAAATTAATGTTGGCGACGAAGTTACAGCACAAATTGACGCAGCAAGACGCGCAGAAATTAGAGTTCACCACACATCTGCTCACTTACTTCAAGCTGCTTTAATCAAAGTTGTTGGTGATGAAGTTAAACAAGCAGGTTCTCAAGTTGAAGAAAACAGAATGAGATTTGACTTTACTTTTTCTAGAGCAATGACACCAGAAGAAGTTCAAAAAACTGAAGATGTAATTAATGAATGGATTTGGGAAAAACTTCCTGTTCATACAGAAATTATGGATATAGAAAAAGCTAAGCTAACAGGTGCAACTGCTTTATTTGGTGAAAAATACGAAGATGAAGTAAGAGTTGTTTCAATTGGCGGAGCAAAACAATGTAAATGCGGTGGCGGATGCAAGTGTCACGAAGAAAAATCTGATGTAATTTCAATGGAATTCTGTGCAGGTACTCACGCTAAGAATACAGGTGATTTGAGATTAATTAAGATTGTTTCAGAAGGTGCAATTGCTGCAGGTACAAGAAGAATTGAAGCTGTTGTTTCAAAAGCTGCAATCGAATATTTGAACAACAAGGCTAAAATTTCTGACGTATTAGAAGCTAAATTCAAGGTTCATACAGAAGAAGTTCTAGATCGTGTTGAAAAATTAGCGGAAGAAAACAAAGAATTAGCAAAATCTTTGGAACAAACTAAAGCTGAAATGGCTAAATCTAAATTCTCAACATTTATTTCTAAAGCTCAAGATATTGATGGCGGAAAGTTGTTCGTATCAAAAATTGAAAACTTTGATGCAGATGCAGTTAAAGCCGGTATTGAAATGCTTGCAAGTAAGCTTGGTGAAAGCATAGTTGTTTTAGCAAACGAAAGAATGGTTATTGTAAAAGTAACAGATGCTTTTGTTAAAAAAGGCGTTAATGCAGGTAAACTTGTTGGAGAAATTGCAAGATTTACCGGTGCTAACGGAGGTGGCCGTCCAAACTTTGCTCAAGGCGGTGTGAAAGACGCAAGCAAGTTGGATGAAATTTTGGCAAAAGTTGAAAATGACTTGCAATAGAAATATTGAAAAAGCGACTTAAAAAGTCGCTTTTTTTATAGATTTTTGTAAAAATGAGGGCGGAGGATTTTTCCTCCGCCCTCACTAATTTTTGTAAAAACTAATTCTTAGTAAAGAGTAGTCAATACTTCATCAGGATTCAAGCTAGAATCGTTAGTTGTGTTAGGTACGAAAATGTACTTAGCTTCATCAACGAATTCATAGCATACGCCGAATGCACCTGATACAGCAAGTTTAGTGATGTTATAAACACCTTTCCCTACTGTAATAAAGCTGCTTCCTACACTCTTAAGACCTTTAACAGGGTGTAATGAAGCAGTATCAGCAAATGTATCTGACCAGTTGTCACCGTATTCTTCAACACCATTTGCAACGATTTCAGCAGCAGAAGAAGCTGTTCTTCCTGCAACACCTGCAACTCTACCAACCATAGAGAATGGTGCGCCAAGAACTCTTGAAACTACGTTAGGATTCTTAGTTACGTTAACTTCTGCAGATGAAAGTTGTTTAGGGAATTCAGCACAATTGTCACCATTTTTGATGTTTTCGAATTGAACTTCAATATAACCAGGTTTTTTAACTCCAGGTCTTGCAACGCTTGTTACTTTACCTTTAACTGTTGAACCAGCTGGGTAAGTTACGCCTGCGATTTTTGTATCTTCCACAGTTTTAGCTGTGAAAGTATCGCCAACGTTAGAAGTTCTTGCGCTAATTCTTTCGCTTAACTTAATTTTAACTGCGATTGGTTCATATTTTGTAGCACAACCTGCAATACCTTTAGATGTATCAATTCTGAAGTTTGCTTTCAATGCGCCTAACATATAAGCAACTTGTTCTTTTGATAAGTATTCATCATTAACTATTTTATCTTTATCAGGAATTTTGTTTAAGATGTTTGAAGCGATAACTTCATCTGCTGCACCTACTGCCCAGTTAGGGATGTATTTAACTGTTTGACCTTCAAAGGTTGGAGTAGCAGTTCTATCAACATCTAAATCCATCATTTTAGCGAAAGTAGCAAATACTTCTGCTTTTGTAATTGGTTGATCCGGTTTGAATGTTGAATCAGGATAACCAATCATAACATCAGCAGTTAAAGCTCTGTCGATTTGAGATTTAGCCCAATAATCAGTTGCAACGTCAGTATATTTGTTGTCTTTAACTTCGGTTAAGTTTAGACCGTCAGCAATAATAAATGCTAATTCTGAACGTAATACAGGCATTTTAGGGTCATATAAACCAGCTCTTCTTGAGTCCATTTGACCTTTCATGTTGCTAAGCATTTGTTTTGCAAAACGAGCAACAACTACGTTTTGTTTACCTTCAATTGTTTTAACATTGCATGGTTTGTAAATTTTTCCACCAACGATAACATCGTTTTCAGAAGTTACCATTGCATGGCTTTGAGAACCGAACAATGTAGGATGAGCGTAAGCTTGTAAATCTGCAGGTTCACCTGCCATTGCTACGCAAGAAGTTACACAAGCAACACTTAAAGCTGCCATAAATTTTGTAGATAATTTCATACTTCTCCTTTTCTTTTTACTCTCGCTTTTCTTTTTTCGTTTTTATTATACCACTATTTTGTCATTAGGTAGGCTTGAGGATAACAAAAATCCTCTCTAAAACCGATTCTTCTGTACATTTTTAAAGCCTTATAATTGTTTGTTTCAGTAGTTACATTAACTTCACTAAAAGCTCTTTTGCCTAATTTAGTCCAATCAACAATAGTTTTGATTGAACGATTTAAAAGATGTTCTGAAAATCCGTGTCCCCTATGTTCTTTTTCTATTGCAACAAGAGGCAAGTTTGCAATCTTACCGCCAGTAACGTTTGCAAACGCAAAACCTACCGGCTTATCGTTATATAAAAGTACAGAAGTAACTTCCGGTAAAAATTCGCCATAAATATTATCAACAACTTTATTGATAATATCTTCCGTACCTTCCATAGTCTTAAATCTTGTATCGTATACTGAGTCTTGAGTATCTCTGAAAGATTCATGAATAATTCTTACGGCGTCTTCTCTATAAGACGGGTCATAGCTTACAAGCTTGTATTCAGAAGGTCTTTCGCTTAATTTCATGTTTTCTAAAATTCTTTCGGAAGAAGCGTTACCCATCATAAATCTTAAAACGGCTAGCCCGATGTATTTGAATCCATATTTTGAAATGTCTGCCGTAAACACTGATTGGTGACCAATCATAGGGTAAGAAACAACTTTTGTTTGGCGTTCAACTTCTGTCAATTCTAAGAATTTTTCGATAAGAAGTCTGATTTTTGTTAGTTCGTCTTCTGTTCCAAGACAATGAATTAAGTTAAGTTCAATTGATTCGGAAATAGAAGTTGTATAAACTAAAAACGCAGTTGGTATTTCATTTTCTTTCAAAACTATACATTTCATATAGTCTTTTTCAACGGCATCAATAAATTCTTCATAAGGAAGCGGCTCAAGTTCAAATTTATACTCACTTACAGCCTTTGCCTTGAAGTCGTTGTAGACTCCTGCAAAAAATTTGTATATGTTGCTGTTTAGTAATTCCACTTCGTATGATGTATCTGCCATAAAATATCCTCTTGTTGCACTCTGAATTACATAATATGGTGCATTTTTTCGCGTTTCGTGTTTATGTATCTTTCGTTGTATTTATTAACTTCTGATTTCAAGTTAATATTTTCGTGTATCGTTAAACCATACCCTTTCAATCCAACGATTTTTTTAGGGTTGTTTGTAATTAAATTGAAGTTGTTGAAGCCTAAATCTAAAATAATTTGCGCCCCAACTCCGTAGTTTCTCAAATCAGGTGCAAAACCCAGTGAAACATTGGCTTCCACCGTGTCTTGACCTTCTTCTTGAAGTTTGTATGTTTTAAGCTTGTTAATAAGTCCGATTCCGCGTCCTTCGTGGTCGCGAATATAAATTACAGCACCTTTGCCGTAATCATTAATCATTTTTAAAGCTGTATGTAATTGCCAATTGCAGTCACATTTCAAGCTGTGGAAAATATCGCCTGTCAAGCATTCGCTGTGAACTCTAATCAAAGGTATTTTGTTAGAACCGTCATCTTTAACGAGCGCAACGTGTTCGCAACCTGTAATTGTGTCGAGATATCCGACAATATTAAAATCACCGAATTGTGTCGGCAAAAACACTTCAACTTCTCGTTTTACAAATTTTTCTTTTTCTAGCCTGTATGCTATTAAATCAGAAACAGTAATAAATTTGATATTGTGCTTTTCGGCAAATTTATGCAAATCGTCGCGTCTTGCCATTTCACCGTTTTCTTTCATTATTTCGCACATAATTCCGGCTTCTCTATGTTCGCAAAGTCTTGCTAAATCAACAACAGCCTCTGTATGACCGCATCTTTTTAATACTCCGCCTTTTCTTGCGACACAAGGGAATAAATGCCCAGGTCTGCGTAAATCAGAAGGTTGCGCATCAGGCGCAATTGCTACTTCAATTGTTTTTGCTCTGTCAAAAGCTGAAACGCCTGTTGTAACGCCGTATTTTGGGTGCGCATCAATACTTAGAGAAAATGCTGTTTGCATACTTTCTGTATTTTTTTCTACCATTTGCGGAAGGTCAAGTTGTTTTGCAATGCTGTCAGAAATCGCTAAGCACACGATTCCACGACATTCTTTAGTAATAAAGTTCACAAGTTCAGGCGTTACAAATTGAGCAGAACAAATTAAATCGCCTTCATTTTCCCTGTCCTCGTCATCTGCAACAATTAAGGGTTTACCTGCTTTGAAATCCTCTAAAGCTTCTTGAATTGTGTTAAACTTGCCTGTCATATTAACAAAAACCATTCCTTTGTAGAAAATC
>CAKVGW010000072.1 GCA_934747325.1 uncultured Candidatus Melainabacteria bacterium
ATTTTTTCTAAGCCTGAAGACATAATAGTAATACCATATAGGAAGAACGCCAGCCCCCCACATAGTGTGAATAATGAGAATATATCCATAAATTAAATCCTTTTCTTATCTTACAAAATATTGTCGGTATTCATATACTTTGAGTGTATCATAAGAAGAAATTTATTACGAGAAAATTTAATAGTAACAAATAAAAACTGTAACTTTTCGTAAAATTTATCTTTCTAATGGCGCACCAATTCTATGAACTCGGATAAAATTAGTTCTACCTGTGATAAGTTTCGGAATGGAACCGATAATGATTATTCTTTCGCCTTTTTTAAAATCTGTTTTGGTTAAAATATAATCATCAATTTTTTCCAGTAAATCTGCGTCAAGCACTGTATCCCATTCCTTAAGGTCTGCAAAAATATCCCAATAAAGGTTTAATCTTCTGCAAGTAGATTCCATGTCAGAAATTGCTAAAATTGGTACAGAAGGTTTAAGTTTAGAAAGCAATTTTGGAGTATAGCCACTGTGAGTAAAAGCCATAATTGCTTTTGCATTTAAATCTTCTGCCATTTTAACAGCTGCATTAGAAATTGCTTGCGGTGATAATTCATAATGTTCGCTCATTTCTAAATCTAAATTCGAGAACATAAAATTATTGCTTTCCACATTTGTTGCAATTTTGCGCATCATTTTTACTGCTTCTATCGGATATTTACCCATTGCAGTTTCACCTGAAAGCATAATGGCATCCGTTCCATCAAGAATTGCATTCGCAACGTCACTCGCTTCTGCTCTGGTTGGAATAGGTTCTTCTATCATTGATTCAAGCATTTGAGTTGCAACAATACAAACTTTACGTTCTTTGATTGTTTCTTCAACGATGTATTTTTGAGTCATTGGAACGTCTTCCGGTGACATTTCAATTCCCAAATCTCCTCTAGCTACCATTATACCGTCAGTAACTTTAAGAATTTCCTTTAAATTTTCGACAGCTTGAGGTTTTTCAATTTTTGCGATTACAGGAATGTCGCCGCCAAAATTCTTTATGTGTCTTTTTGCAAGCTCAATATCTTTTGCTTCTCTTACAAAGGATAATGCGATATAGTCTGCATCGTATTCAACCGCAAATCTGATAAATTCTACATCCCTGTCGGTTACTGCGCTTAAACTCGCAGTTGCACCTGGAATATTAATACCTTTTCTCGGGCGAATTGTTTCGCCGTATAAAACTTTTGCGTGAACTTTTTTGCCGTCAATTTTTAGAACTTCAAGTCCTATTTTGCCATCGTCAAGAAGTATTTTTTCGCCTACTTTAACATCGCCTGCAATACCTTCATAATCAACGGGAATTATTTCTTGATTGGTAACATCATTTGAGGCTTCTAAAATAATTTCTTCGCCGATTTTGATTTCTCTAGGAGCAGGAATATTGCCGACTCTGATTTTAGGTCCTTGAAGGTCAACTAAAACAGGAATAAACTTGCCTGTTTTTTTAGAAACTTCTCTTATATATTTAATATTTTGTGCATGTCCTTCTTCGCTACCGTGAGAAGTGTTTAATCTAAACATCGTAGCACCGGCTTTTACAAGCTCTAAAATCATTTCATAGCTGGATGTTGCAGGTCCTAGAGTTGCAACAATTTTTGTGCGAGCTTGTTTAATTTTTTGTTTATCCATAATTGACCTCTCTTGTTATTTATACATATAGCTCAATTATACATAAAATAAATTTTAGAAAAAATAGTTGGGTATTTACCCAACTATAAATTAACCTTCTTCTTTATTGAGATTGCTTAACGAGTTCAATCTTCTTGCAGGGTCTGTGATGTGTGTAATTCTTAATCCGAAATTATCTTCAATAACTACAACTTCACCATAAGCAATTAATTTGCCGTTTGCGTATAATTCAACCGGTTCACCGGCTGCTTTATTAAGAGTTACAATAGAACCTTTTGTTAATTCTAAAACTTTTTTGATTGGTAATTCAGTTTTGCCAAGTTCAACAGTTAATTGTAGCTTAACATCTAAAAGGATGTTAAGGTTTTGGTTAACAGGTCCTTGAACTTGATCTAAATCTTCAAATGACGCAAATTGTACAGGCTGAACCGTTACGGTTTTATCTTCCGTATTTTCAGTTGCTTTATTATCTTCAGTGTTTTCTTCTTGTATTGATGATGTCAAATCTTGCATTTCTTTGTTATTAACATCTTTATCGTCATCTAGCATTTACAAAACCTCTCTAAAAATAATTTCTTAATAATTCGTGCATTTCATCATAGACATCTGTTATTTTAACACAAATCTTGTCTTTCATTGTACCGGGACGTGCAAAAAATTTCTTTTCACCGTTTACTTTGACAATTAAATCATCCTGAACCTTGTTATCAAGCTTTATTATATCGCCTTCTGAAAGTTGCAAAAAGTCATCTAATGTTATACTGCATTGTCCAAACTGAACCCTTAAATCAACATTTGAAGTATTGATTTTAGAAATCATCTTCAATCTTTCATCGTTAGATGCAACTAAACCTTTCGTTTGGAAAATGTGTTGAGTACTTAAGTGACCCAAAACTGTTTCTAATACAGGATATGGGAAACATAAGCTGAATAAACCAAAGTGTTTACCTTGAACCTGAACTTCAAATGTTAAAAGTGCAACAATTTCTCCTGCGGTTGCAACTTGAATTGATTGATAATTATCATCAAGGCTGATAAATTTACCTGAAACAGGAATAATTGCGTTCCAAGAATCTTCAAGTGATTTAATGATGATATTGATAACTTTTTTCGCTAAAGCTTTTTCAATGTCTGTAAGCTCGCGAGTTTGTGCGTCAATTGAACCGACACCGCCAAGCATACGGTTTACGATACAAGAAATAACCTCAAAGCTGATACCAAGTAAAATTTGACCTGATAACGGTTCAAACTCAAATACGCCAACACTTATAGGTGATGGCATAGAGCGAACAAATTCTTCATAAGTTAATTGGTCAACAGAAACGATTTCAATTTCAACTCTCATACGCAAATAACCGCTTAAAACAAGAGAAATTGCCTTAGAGAATTCTCTATGAATATCTCTTAAGGCTCTCAAGTTGTCTTTAGAAAATTTATCAGGTCTGCGGAAGTTATAAAGCTTATAGCTTTTATGTTCTGCGTCTGAAAAATCATCTTCAAACCCTTGCGTATCTACTAAATCGTTTTTGTTACCTTCTGTCATTTTGTCCTACTGAATAATAAATTGTCCGAAGCTTACTCTGATAACTTCTCTTTCACCACCTAAAATAGAGTTGATGTCGTTTGTAATTTGTTCTTTCGCAAGTTCTTTTCCTGCTGCGGTTGCAAGTTCAGAAGATGTTTTACTTGAAAGATTTGTAATTACGGCATCTCTAATAGCAGGTTTATACTGATTCATTTCTTTTTGAATAGCTTCCATCGGGTCAACAGCCGCAGCCGCTTCTCCGTGTCCACCATGTCCTTTTTCTTCTGTTTGTTCAGGAAAATCTGTATCTTTCTTTGTAACTTCTAAAGCTACATTAACTTTCAAATATTTCTTTTGGCTTTCATCACAAAGGTTTAAGATAAAGTCGCCCAAATCAACAATAATTCCCTTTTGAACTTCATCTTCATCGCCACTTTCGTCAAGTTCTTCTTGAGAAGTCGGAAGTGCGCTGATTTTTTGGCTAATTAAATTCTCCATAATAACATAATTAACACCCGCAAATACAATAAACATAATTACGATTGAAGCAAGAGTCATTATTAAAAATTTAGTTAATTCTTTTTGTTGTCCGCCTTCAGCTCTTTCGTTATCAGCCATACTATTCTCCACTTATACTACATAGATTTATTATAACAACATTGAAATAATATTTACCACCATTATTTGGTGGATTATTTTGTTAAATCTAAGTAGCTTTCCTTATAATTATAGCAGGATTATTAATTTTTGCCAAAATTCTACTTGATGTATGTTCATGAATTTTGTACAAAAAAAACTAAGCTTAACGCTTAGTATCTTTTTCATTTCCAACTTCTGTTATGAATTAATAAAATTATACATATATTACGTTGAAAAACAAGTAAAATATGTAATACTATTATGATTAGATTACTATGTAATATTCTTATTGTCAACGATATTACTCTAGCCGTGTCGTTACAATTTTTATAGATAGGTTTTATTCTGATGGTATGAATAGAATTAAAGAATTATTAGGAAAGAGAATTAAGGAACTACGTGAAAAGCGTGGTTATACACAACAACAATTAGCTGAAAAAGTTGGAATTGACCAACGTAACTTAAGCAAAATAGAATGTGGAATTACTTTTCCATCTAAAAGCTTAGGTGAATTAGCAAGGTGTTTGCAAATTAGTTTACCTGAACTGTTTGACCTTGAACATCTAAAAATAAATGATGTTGAAAAGAAGGTTATAATGAAGGGTATGATTGACGAACTTAAGCCTGAAGAGGTTGAACTTGCTTATAAAATCATTACGGCAATTTTTAATTAGTACTTCATATCTTGTAATAATTAGCGCATGTCAAAATCTTGTGATAACATAGATTAAGTAGGAGATTTTATTAAAAATGAATTATCACAATATCACAAAAGATGACATGCTAAATGGCGATGGCTTAAGAGTTGTATTATGGGTTGCTGGGTGTACTCATCACTGTCAAGGGTGCCAAAATCCTATTACTTGGGATGTAGGTGGAGGTATTCCGTTTGATGAAACTGCGGAGAAAGAACTTTTTGAAGCGCTTAACCGTCCTCACGTTGCAGGTATTACGTTCTCCGGTGGCGATCCTTTACATCCGTTTAACAGGGATGAAGTATTCAGATTAATTAAAAAGATAAGAAAAGAATTACCTGAAAAAAGCATTTGGTTGTATACAGGTTTCTTATGGGAAGACATTAAAGATATTCCTGAAATCGCAGATATAGATGTGGTTTGTGAAGGTAAATTTGTTAAAGAACTTTTAGACAATCGTAAACACTGGGTTGGTAGTACAAATCAAAGAGTGGTTGATGTAAAAGCGTCTTTAAAAGACGGAAATGTTGTTTTGCATAATTCTTAAAAGACAGATTACGAAAAATGCAGACGCGGAGGATGATTTATCGTCCTCCGCGTCTGCATTAAATATTTTAACTAAATTCTATCAAATCCTGTGTATTTTCTTAATACTTCCGGAATAATAATAGTACCGTCTTCTTGTTGGAAGTTTTCTACAATCGCTGCAAAAGTTCTGCCAACAGCTAAACCTGAACCGTTAATCGTGTGTACAAATCTGATTTGACCGTCTTTGGTTCTATATCTTGTATTGCTTCTTCTTGCTTGGAAATCACCGTAGTTTGAACAACTTGAGATTTCTTTATAAGCGTTGTAAGAAGGCAACCAAACTTCTAAGTCAAAACATTTGTTTGCGCTGAAACCGATATCAGCAGAACATAAAGCTACTCTTCTGTATGGCAAGCCTAATTTTTCTAAACAAATTTCTGCGTCACGAGTTAATTTTTCATGTTCTTCAGGACTTGATTCAGGAGTTGTCAATTTAACCATTTCTACTTTGTTAAATTGGTGAACTCTGATTAAACCTCTAGTGTCTTTACCGGCAGAACCAGCTTCACGTCTAAAGCATGGTGTATAAGCTGTCATATATTTTGGTAAATCATCTTCACTCAAAATTTCGCCTGAATAAATATTTGTAACAGGAACTTCTGCAGTTGGAATTAAGTACAAATCTTCATCTACACATTTGTACATATCTTCTGCAAATTTAGGTAGTTGACCTGTACCTGTCATTGTAGCAGCGTTTGCCATAAATGGAGGCAAGATTTCTTCGTACCCGTGTTCTTCTGTATGCAAATCTAAGAAGAATTGGATAATTGCACGTTCTAATCTTGCGCCTTTACCTCTATAAAGAGTAAATCTGGATTGAGAAATTTTTACACCACGTTCAAAATCAACAAGATTTTTTTCTTCGCAAATATCCCAGTGAGCTTTTGCCTCAAAATTAAATTTTGTAGGTTCGCCCCAGTATTTAACAGGAATATTGTCATCTTCGGATTTGCCGACAGGAGTTGATTCATCAGGTGTATTTGGAGTTCTTAAAAGCATATCTCTTTGAGCATTATCAAGTTCAACTTGTTTTTCTTCCAATGCTTTAACTTCATCACCTAATGCACGAACTTCTTCTTGAATAGCGTCAGTGTTTTCGCCATTCTTTTTCATCATACCGATTTTTTGAGATTCAGTTTTTCTTTTTGCTCTAAGCTCATCTGCTTGTGCTTGAATTTTTCTTCTTTCAGCATCAATCTCAATAATTTTATCAATTGATAATTCAGGATTTCTGCGTTTTAAAAGTTCATTAATCTTTTCAGGATTTTCTCTAATCAATTTGATGTCTAACATAATATTCCCTCTTATTTCTTTTTATAAACAAAGTTTAGCATAAAAAGTTTGTACGTTAAATATTTTTTTTAGTATTTTTATAATTAACAAGCTGGATCCTTCGCGCTAATCGCGCTCAGGATGACTTGGCGTGGGATTACCGGCTTGACGTCATTCTGAGGTGCGATTAGCACCGAGGAATCCGGCTTATTAATAACTGTTTTATTTAATAATATAATATTTATTTTATTTACAAATTAAAACCCACCCGCATTTGTAGCTCATTTGCGTTCGTACAACTGTGACCTTCCTGACAATGGAGGTTTAGTGATATAATGAGCAAGGATTTTCAAATAATTAATTAAAAATTAAAAAACTTTGATTTTTTCAAAAAAGAATTAAAATATAATTATACGGAGTAAGATATTATGATTGATTTTGAAAAATTTACAAATTATTCTCAAGAAATAATTTTTGCAGCAAATGCAAAAAAAGATTTTTATAAGAATTCGGAAGTTCAACCCGAACACATAATTATGGCTATGATTGAAGATAAAGGAATTGCGAAGGATTATCT
>CAKVGW010000073.1 GCA_934747325.1 uncultured Candidatus Melainabacteria bacterium
ATTTTTGCTAAATCTCTTTGACACATTTTAGGGCTGTTTGCAAGAACGTCCAAAACTGAATATTCTTCACAACTTATTCCGGTACCATATTTTTCAAACACCTGTGAACCTAAAAGCTTGCAGTATTTAGCAGTTAATTCTATTTGGTAAAATATTGTATTAGTAAAATGTTCTTGCATCTTTATATTAATCAATCCTCTATTTGAAGTATGTTATTTTTACAACATGTTGCATTTGCAACACATTAATACTAACACTATTTTTTTTAAAAATCAAGAGGGGGAATTTTTATGAAAAATGGAATGTTAAAAATGGGAAATTATTTTAGAAATATTTATCTACTGCAAATCTAAATTGATTTACAAATAAATCTTTAAAATAATTTAAACTATTATTTTCATAAAAAATAATAACTGCTTTTTTATATTCAATTTCGTTAACACTTCTATAAATATAAATTAAAATAGGTTAAGCTTTTAACCCAACAAAAATAGAAAACAACCTTCACCTATGATAGGGAATGGTCCAGATAAATTTTCATCCTCTATTTGAAGTATGTTATTTTTACAACATGTTGCATTTGCAACACACTTATGCTATTATTTCATGTAATAAATCAAAATCTTTAATTTTAGAAAGAGAATAAGATATGAAAAAGTTATTATCACTAGCTATATTAATGTCATTAACGGTAGGAAATGCAGTGCCTGTTTTAGCAGCGCAAAAAACCGTTTTAAAAGCCGGAGCAGAACAATCTGTCGATAAGAACAAAAAGAAAAAAGTTGACAAAGTTAAACCGACAAAAAATAAATATGAATACGTTAATCTTGACTGGTGGGCGCAGTTTAATGACGAATATCTAAACGATTATATCATTAAAGCCGTTGAAAACAACAAAGATTTAAAAATGGCAACATTGACAATTGATGAATATTATCAAAATATTGCAATGCAAAGAGCGAGTGAACTTCCATCTATTCAAGCAGGATTTTTCCCGGGATATGGCAAGTTCATAGGCCCATCTTCAGGCGGATTTGCATTACCTCTTGTTGCTAATTATGAACTCGATTTGTTCGGTAAAAATCATAACAAAACAACCGCTGTAAGAAAGCTTTATGAAGCGTCTATTTTGGACGAACAATCTGCTTACATTTCAATTGTATCAGCAGTCGGCAGTGTTTATGTAAACATAGTTAAAATGGACGCTATGATTGACTTGCAAGAAGACATCGTAAAACTTAGAAAAGAAATTTTTGAAATAATGTCTGTAAGTAACGCAGAAGGTATAATTTCAACTTCTGACCTTGTAAAAGCAAACAAAGCGTACATTTCAGGTGTTGCTGATTTAACTGATTTGAAAAAAGAAAGAACAAAACTTCTTCATCAATTAGCAGTTTTGATTGGTGACAGTCCTAATAATATTGAAGAATACAAACGAACTGATTATAGAAAATTAGCATTTTCAGGCTCAATTCCGGAATATGTAAGCTCTGATGTTATTATGCAAAGACCTGATTATAGAAAAGCAGAAAAAATGCTTGAAAAAGCAGGAATTGATGTTAAAGTTGCAAGAAAAGAAATGCTTCCGACTTTGAGTCTTGGCGGTGGTGTTTTATTCAATGCAAAACACTTTGAAAGCTTGTTTACAACTTCTCAAATGATTTGGGGCTTGGGCGGTTCAATTATGCAACCTTTGTTTGCCGGCGGAAAAATCAAAGCAAATTTGAAAGCCAAGAAGATTGCTTATGAAAGAAGTTTGAAAAATTATGAAAAAATTAATTTGACTTCTATGCAAGAAGTTAACGACTCTTTGGTTTCAGTTAATATGGATAAAGAAAAACTTGCTAAACAAAAGAAAATCCAAGAACTTGAACAAAAAGACTTCAAACTTTCTCAAAACAAATTTGAACAAGGCGTGATTGCAAAATTGGATTTAAACCAAATGGAAGAAAATTTACTAACTGTAAACAAGTTAGTTTATTCAACTGAATTCGATTGCATGGTTGATTATATCAGTTTTTACAAGGCAATTGCTGCTCAAAAAATTTAATTTTGAAGATAAATAAAATAGTCATACCTTTTGTGGTATGACTATTTGTTTATAGAAAAATATTATTAAACTAAATTTTACCTTTGATTTTTTCTGCAATTTTCTTGCAACGCATTTTATCAATTTCTTCCAAAATATTCTTAACAGGAGTTTCCCATTCGCCGCTTGTCGGACATTGGAAAGGTTTAATACTCTTATACCAAGCAATATCATTGCCTTCAGTCTTAAACCAACGCCATTCAACAATTCTGTTAAAGATACCGAATGTCTTAACACCAAGCGCACCTGCAAGGTTCATAACACCGTTATCTGTTGTAACCATCAAATCCATGCAATTCATCGCGCAAGCCGTATCTTCCCAATTTTTGAATGTTTTACCAAGTCTTATCAATTGTGCATCTTGTGGAACCATATCCATTTGGCGCGTCAAATCATCAACTTGGAAACTGTAAACTTCAACATCAGGAAGCTTCATCAACGGATACAAATAGCTTAGAGGAATATCTCTATCAGTTTCCTTAGAAGCAAGTGTACCCTCGTAAGCGATACCGATTTTTATTTTATCGTTATCATTAATATGTTCTTTTCTGTAAGCGTTAATTTTTGATTTTGGAACTCTCAAATAACCGCCCGCTTTTGGAATAGAATCAGGCTGTGTTTCACAAACAATCGGCAAATCCATCATTGGAATCCAATAATCGTAGTTAATTGTCGGAATTTGGTCTTCTGAATAAATATTTACGCCCAATTTAGAATCATTAAACAAATTAATCAGAGAGTTTTGAACAACAAGCGAAACTTCTTTGCACTGTTTTTTCAATTCATCTAAAAATCTTACAAACATGATTGAGTCACCAAAACCTTGTTCAAAATGTACCAAAACATGTTTGTCTTTGATATTAACCTTCATATTCCATTTTTTCTTCTTAGTAGTAAGAAGTTGTGGAAATGCAACATTGTTTAAATCTTCTTTTTGGAATCTATGTTGCAAGAATTTGAAACCTTCTGAGAAACGTTTATGACGTACTAAATATGCGCCATAAGCATGCAAATCCGAATGTGTAGGATTTAGATACATAAGTTTTTGGTAAAACTCATCTGCTTTTTGAACCTCATCAAATTTACCGTAAACATAAGCAAGGTTTTTAACAACAATTCTGTTGTTAGGTGCAAGCTCGTAAGCTTTTCTAAGATATTCAATTTGCTTGTCTTTGAATTTGTCCTGATAACAAGTTGAATACAAGTGACCAAGCATATTGTAAAGAGAGAAGTTGTTTTTGTTTCTTTCCAAAGCTTTTTCGTAGTATTCAATCGCCTTTTTGTTGTCTTTAATATCCGTATAAGTTAAATCTGCAAGATATACGTAAACATCTTCTTTATCTGGAGAAATTTCTTCAAATCGTTTAAGAAATTTAATCGCCAAATCTGCGTTACCGATTGATTTCATACAAAGCCCGATGTTCTTGTATACATTAATCGGAAAGCCAGAAAACTTCATAATCTCACGGTATTGCTCAATTGCTTCTATATATTTTTTATCAGAAGACATTTTTTGTGCATATTTTAAAGCTTGATTCATGTAGTTATTGATAACATTGTTTCGTTCAACTTCATCATAAATAGTTGGAATAACTTCTCTAAAGATTTCCAATCCACGCTCAAAGTTATTGTTCTTGCAATAGTATTCAGCCATTGCGACATCCATGGATGTAATCAAATCCTTTGAATTATCCATAGGAATTTCTTTTCTTACTACCAGACGCTTTGAAACTTGCATACTATCTCTCCAATCTATCAATTTAACAAAATAATATCATATTTTTAAGTGTTTTTAAATGAAACTTAAGAAAAATAGACTGTTTAGAGTAATTTCCTTTTGAGTAAATTTTTGGCAAAAAATATTTTTAGAAGTTTTTACTTAAAAAAAAAGGAGTAATTATGCAAATTTTAAATAATACATCTAATACAAATTTTTCAGGCGCATTCAGAATTAAACGCCATTATGCTAAAGCCAAAGCAGAAATTCCGGCTATGTTTACACAAGGTTGTCAAATTTTCCGAGATATAAAACAAAAAGGAGATATGGTTGTTGTTTTAAGAGATAATTATGATAAAAGAGTCGGTCAATATATACAAGAAAATTATCCGATAGAAATTGAATATTATCCTGAAATCAATACAAAATCCGGTTTAGATGATGAAAAACCGGAAGAATTAAAAAAATTAATAAAAGATAAATCTACAATTGTTAAAAGAGGATTAAAAAATATTTTAGCTGCAATTTCGGAACAAAAAGTAATCAAAAAACCTAAAAAATATAGAGCTACAAAAGAAGTTGAAAAAATTGCCAACGCTTTAAGATTAAATATCGAAAATCCTCAAATTTATTCAGATAAAAGCCTGACTCGTATAAGAGATGAACAGAAAAAACGCACAATTGAAGTTATTGCAACAAATCCTGCAACAAGTTATGTGTATGTAAAACCTGATTCGTTGGACTCTGATTCAATCAAATGCATTATCAATGGAAAGGGACAAATTGTTAAAACTTTTGAAACTCCAAATGATATTTGTAAATTCAATAAAATATTCAAAAAATTAAAAGAAAATAACGTTAATATTCTTTTATAGACAAAGCTAAATTTACAAAACCATTAATCTTCGTTATAATGAAACCAAAAGGAGAGTTTCATGGACGATTTTAAAATTATTATCACTGTATCAGGTTCTGATAAAGTTGGTATTGTTTCCGGCATTTCTACTGTTTTATCTAAATATAAAGTTAATATTGAAGATATTAAACAAACTTTAATGCAAGGTCATTTTGTGATGTTTATGTTATGCGATTTAAAACAGTCAACTTTGAATTTCAAAGAATTAAAGAATGTTCTTATTGAAGAAGGAAACAAACTTGAAGTAGAAATTTGGGTTCAGAAAAAGGGCATTTTTGAGAAAATGCATACAGTTTAAGATAGACACCTCACTCGAATTTCTAAGTTTCGAGTTTGAAAGTAGTCAACTCTCAACTTGAAATTCTACCCTTTCCCAAAAAGAGGGGGCTAAAGTCACTCACTTAAAATCCAAAACATGACTAGGGTGAAGTGAACACAGAAAAGGTATCACATGTCCGAAGAAGAACAAAAATTAAACGAACTGTCCGATTTTTTCAAGCGAATGAGCAATAAAATTAAACTCGTTAAACTTATTACTCAAGCTAAAAATGAGTATGACAAATATGACTTAAAATCAGGCTATAAAGCTTTAGAAGAAGCTTATAGACTTGATAAAACCAATCCTACGATTTTGAGAGGTTTTGGATGCTTTAAACAAGCTGAAGGAAATTATGAAGAAGCAATCGAATTTTTCAAAAATGCTTTAGAATATTCTTCTGCAAAAGAAGTTGAATATAGTTTGATTGGCATGGCATATTATTTACAAGAAAAACTTGATGAAGCCGTTGAGTATTTTAACCTTGCAATTGACGCAAATGATAATTATGACAAAGCTTATGAAGGTAGAAATCAAGCAATGCTTGAAAATCATTTAAAAATTATAGATTTACAAGAGTCGTTAAAAAAATATTTCTAAATTTAAACAAAGCTAAAATAGGGCATTTAGCACTTAACTCAACCATTATATATGCGCATAAAACATTCTAATATTAGTTTGGGATAAAGTATATTCCAAATGAAAGTGAGGTTTTATGCAAATAAAAATATTACTTGTCGAAGACCAAAAATTAATGCGAATTGGTATAAAATCATTGTTTTGCGATTATCCTGAACTTGAAATAATTGGTGAAGCAATTAACGGAAAAGAAGCTGTAGAAAAAGCGCGTCTTATTAAACCTGATATTGTTTTAATGGATATAGGACTTCCTGATATTTCAGGAATTGAAGCAACAAAACAAATTCTAGAACATAATAATCATATTAAAGTTATTATGCTAACTTCTCATATCTCAGAAAACGAGTTAAACAATTCTCTAAGCGCAGGTGCAAGTGCTTATGTAATAAAAGACATAAGCACTGATTTTCTGATGAGTGTAATTAAAATGGTAAAAGAAGGCGCAATGTGGATTGATCCGCATGTTGTACCGTTTATCAGGGATAAAAATTGCGGGGTTATTCCTTCTCGCCAAGTTTCAAGAAGTACATTTAAAGAAAATCATTCAAATTTAACTCAAAGAGAATATGAAGTACTTAAACTAGTTGTTGACGGACAATCTAACAGTCAAATCGCCAAAACTCTTACGATTAGCGAACATACTGCAAAAGCTCATGTTTGTAATATTATCCAAAAACTTGTCGTAGATGATAGAACGCAGGCCGCTGTTAAAGCACTTAAGGAAGGGTTGGTTTAATAATTTGCTCTTTACCCTTAAAAAATTTCACCTCACCCTAACCCTCTCCTGTAAGGCGAGGGAATAACCTAAAGTCGTTCAATCATATTTAGTTTAATTATTGAAACAAGTCTTGATTATCCCCTCTCCATACAGGAGAGCGGATTTTCAGTATAAGGTGGAGGTCGGACATTACTCCGCCGACACCCCAAATAATCCAAGACAGGGCTAGGGTGAAGTAAAATCTCTAAACTTTACACCCCGTAAGAATAATTACTTAAAATTTCTTTTGTACATTCTAACGCAATATCAGTTACAAAATCCATATCATTTTCTTCAATAATAAGCGGTGGATTAA
>CAKVGW010000074.1 GCA_934747325.1 uncultured Candidatus Melainabacteria bacterium
TATCCTTGTAATAGTTAGAGGGATCCACCTCGGGGTAAATGAAAAAGCTCGCAGATGTCACTGTTTGCTAAAAAGTAATTTATTTCCCAAAGGATAGAAAGAAAAAGAATGGAAAAAAACAACGAAACACTAAGAGTTTTAAGACACTCTTGCTCACACATCATGGCTCAAGCCGTTCAAAAGCTGTTCCCACAAGCAAAGTTAGCTATCGGGCCGGCAACTGATGACGGTTTCTATTATGACTTCGATTTGATTGATGGTCATGCTTTCACAGAAGAAGATTTGGCTAAAATCGAAGAAGAAATGAAAAACATTATCAAACAAAACTTGACGTTTGAAAAATATGTTATTCCTGATGTAGAGAAACAAATCGCTGAATTCAAAGCTGAGGGCGAGATTTACAAAGCAGAATTATTAGAAGAACACAAAAATGATAATCCAACTTTGTATTTGACAAAAGATAAAGATGGAAATGTGTTATTTAACGATTTGTGTGCAGGTCCTCACATTCCTAACACATCTTATATAAAAGGTAACGCAATTAAACTTCTTAAAGTTGCAGGTGCTTATTGGAGAGGCAATGAAAAAAACAAAATGCTTCAAAGAATTTATGCTACTGCATATTGGAATAAAGAAGATTTGCAAGCTTATTTAACTTTCTTGGAAGAAGCTGCAAAACGTGACCACAGAAAACTTGGTACTCAATTAGATTTATTCTCAGTTAGAGAAGAAATCGGCGGTGGTTTAGTTTTATGGCATCCAAATCTTTATACAGTAAGAGAACAAATTGAAAACTATTGGAGAGAAGAACACAGAAAACGTGGTTATGTGATTGTTCAAACTCCTCAAATTGCAAAATCTAAATTGTGGGAAATCTCAGGTCACATGGATCACTACAAAGAAAACATGTTCTTTATTCAAAAAGATGAAGATTCAGATGAACAATATGTAGTAAAACCAATGAACTGTCCATTCCACATCTTGATTTATCAAGCAAACAGGCATTCATACCGTTCATTACCATTAAGAATGGCTGAATTAGGTACAGTTTACAGAAAAGAAAAATCAGGTGCTTTGTCAGGTTTAACTCGTGTTCAAGGCTTTACTCAAGATGATGCTCACATTTTCTGTACACCTGAACAGTTGGTTGATGAAATTAATCAAATTATCGACTTTGTTGCTGATACAATGAAAATCTTCAAAATGGGTTTTGAAGTTGAACTTTCTACTCGTCCAGAAAGTTATGTAGGTGACTTGAAAAACTGGGAATTAGCTGAAGCCGGTTTAAAAGAAGCTATGGATAAACGTGGAATGAAGTACGATATCAACGAAGGTGATGGCGCATTTTATGGCCCTAAAATTGACTTTAAGGTTAAAGATGCTCTTGGCAGAACTTGGCAGTGTGCTACTATTCAGCTTGACTTCAACCTTCCTGAAAGATTTGATATCAAGTATCAAGATAAAGACGGAAGCATGAAAACTCCTGTAATGCTTCACAGAGTTATCTTCGGTTCTATGGAAAGATTCCACGGCATTTTGATTGAACACTATGCAGGTGCTTTCCCAACTTGGTTAGCACCAACTCAAGTTGCAATTGTTCCTATTTCAAACGAAAAACACGCAGACTTTGCAGAACAAGTTTACAAGAAAATGCGTGACGCAGGAATAAGAGTAAAACTTGACGATAGATCTGAATCAATGAACTACAAAATCAGAGAATCATTACAAGACAAGAAAATTCCTTACGTTTGTGTAATCGGTGATAAGGAAATCGAAGCAAACGCAGTTGCTGTAAGAAAACGTGGCGTAGGTCAGGTTGGTACGGTAAGCGTTGATGAATTTATTGCTAATATCGAAAAAGAAATTAAAGATAGAGCATAAGTTTTATTTATTACTTTGAACGGCGCAAGATTTGAAGGTCTTGCGCCGTTTATTTTTAGTTTTATAATTATTGAAGAAGGAGAAAGTTATGAAAAAAGAATTGATATTTCTTGGACCACCGGCTTGTGGTAAAGGTACTCAAACAAACAGATTGTCTGAATTTTTAGGTTTTCCTCATGTTGATACAGGTTCACTTTTGAGAGCTGAAATCTCTAAAGAATCAGAAGAAGGCAAAATTGCAAAATCTTTTATTGATAAAGGTCAACTTGTTCCTGCAGAACTAGTAGGCAGAATTATTGCTAAAAGATTGGCTGAAAAAGATTGCGAAAATGGTTATGTTTTGGATGGTTATCCAAGAAGCTTGGAACAAGCAAAAATGCTTGAAGAAATCAATAAAAATGTTGATAAAGAAGCTGCTTCTTTTAAGGCTATTTATTTTGATATTGATACTCAAATTCTTATCGAAAGAATTATTTATCGCGAATCTTGTCCTGTTTGTGGTGAAATTTATAACAAGAAATTTAAACCTTCTAAAGTTGCAGGCAAATGTGATAAATGTAATGTTGATTTAAAAACAAGAGCAGATGATAACGAAGAAACTGCAAAATTACGTTTTGAAACTTATTTCAACGAAACTGCACCGCTTGTTAAATTCTATGAAGATAAAGGCGTTCTTTATAAGATTGATGCAAACGGTTCAATTGATGAAGTTTGGGAAAGACTTCTAAAAGTAGTAAATGCATAATTAAAAAACATATAAGGTATTACAAAGCTGAGTTAAAAATCCTTTAACTCAGCTTTGTAAATTTTTGTTACAAAAAGGCAAATTTCCCTGAAAAAATGTTTTACATGATATAGAAGGTAAAACTCTATGGAGGTTTTTTATGTGTAGCGTTTCTTTTCATGGCGAGTCTGCCGGAAGCATCGGTTACTTAGATAAAGTTTCATCGCGTGGTGGTGAATCAGCAGGAAGCATTGGAAAAATTACCAACGCTCAAGGTGAAGCAACTCTTGTTCAAAGTCCTGAGTGTGATACAGTTAATTTTAAAGGTAGAGAAGAAAAGAAAAAATCTTCTTTCTTTGGAACAATCTTAGGATTAGCTGCAACAGCAGGCATTGCAATCGGTGGTTTGGCTTATGCACATAAATCAGGTTCTATTGCCAAGTTAAAAGACGGCAATATTAAAAAACATTTGGCAAAAGCAGGTGAAACTTGCTACGAATGGTGCAACAAAACTAAAGATTTTGGTGAAAAGTATTATAATAAAATCAAAAATTATATCAATAAAAAATCTTAAGCATTACCTATTCTGAACCAATTTACAAATTTGTTAAATAAAGTGTTTTCAGGAATATCTTCTTCCTTTATTGATGGTTCTTCCGATTCAAATAGAATCTCGTTTGGTTCATTTTCTTCTTTGCGTTCAAACATATCTTCATCCGGCTCATCCTTGCGTTTTTTGTTTTGGCGCATATACATTCCGCCTCCGCCTAAGCCGCCACCATCTTTGTAGGTTGCTTGAGCTTTGTTAATTGGGTTGACATTACTGTTAAAATCAAAAGACATAATTTTTAGTCCCGATTGTACGTTGCATGTATATTATAAACTATTTTTCAACTTTTTCTAGTGTTTTTATGCTAAAATCATTCTCGTGAGGTAGTGAATGAAAAAATTTTTGAGTATTTGTTTTTTGTTTCTAATGTCTGCAATGGCTTCTCAAGCTAATGATTTGCGTTTCGTGCAAGTTACTGATGTTCGCTATAATTCGGCAGAAGATAACGGAACTTTTGCTAAAACTATTCAAGATATTAATAAGCAAAAAGACGTTAAGTTTGTTGTGTTTACAGGTGATAATATTAACAAGCCCGATAAAAATGATTTGTCTGCATTTTTAAAAGAAGCTAAAAAGCTTAATTGCCCTTTTTATATGGTAATTGGTGACAAAGATGTCAATAAACATAAAGAAATGAGCAAAAAACAATACATCAAAGAAATTCAACACCACATGAAAAAATACAAATTTGAACACCCAAGTTATGCTTTTGAGCGCGAAGGTGTTGTATTTATTGTAGTTGATGGTTCGAAAGATGTTCTTCCGGGAACAAACGGATATTTTAAAGAAGATGTTTTGACATGGTTAGAAAATGAGCTTGCAAAATATAGCGCACAAAATGTAATAATTTTGCAACATTTTCCTCTGATTCCGCCTTCAAACAAAGAAACCTATTATACATTTAAACCTGAAAACTATTTGAAAATTTTGCATAATAATAAAAATGTAAAAGCCGTAATTTCAGGTCACTTTGGGGTAAATAACGAACAGCATGTTGATGGTGTTGCGCATATTTCGACTTCACCTGTTCCATATTATAGAATTATAGATGTGATGGACTGTGATACTCCAAATCCTACTATTTGGGCAGAATTAAAAGAAGTTAAGTAGTGCTTTGTTGTGTAAAGTATAAACTTTACACTTATTAATAATTTGAAAAGATTTTCATCTTAGGTTATGATTATTATTGAATAATTGTGCGTGGGGAGTACATGGAAAATAATTATTTTGCACTACTAGCTAATGATGTGAAGAAGTTGTGGAACGGTTTGGACGGCAACCAAAAACTCGGCATGCTTGCGCTTATCGTTGTAACGATTGCTGTTGCGGCTTTTTTCTTATCTAAAGCTATGGAACCGGATTGGGTTGTTTTATATTCAGATTTAAATGAAGTTAATGCTATAAATATCGTTGAAAACATGAAGAAAAACGGTTATCGTTACAAAGTGTCAGAAGATCATAAAACGATTTTAGTACCGTCAAACACTCGTGATGAAATGCGTGTTTTTGTTGCTGAAAATGATTTGATTAAAAATGGCGATACAGGTTTTGAACTTTTAGATGATATGCAATTGGGTTCAACCGATTTTAAAAATAAATTAACAAAACAAAGAATTTTTCAAGGTGAATTAACTCGCTCTATTGAAAAAATTCAAGGTGTTAAATATGCTCGTGTTCAGCTTGCCGAACCGGAACGCTCTATTTTTGAAGATAACGATGCAAAACCGACTGCGTCCGTAGTTTTGGTTTTAGAACCCGGATATAAAATTAAAAGTTCACAAGTTAAGGCAATAAAGAATTTGGTAGCTTATGCCGTTCCGAGAATGACTCCTGAACAAGTTTTTATTACTGACCAAAACGGCAACAGTTTATCTGACGAAACTTCTAAAAACTCAACAGATATGGAGAGTTTTAAAACAAATTTAGAAAAAGATACAGCCAAAAAAGTTTCAGAAGTTTTAGAAAAAATTGTCGGCAAAGGCAATGTTTCTGTTCAGGTTAATGCTGATATTGATTTTAATTCGGCAAAATCAACAATAGAAAGTTATATTCCTGTAAACGATAAAGGAGAAGGCGTTGTAACAAGTTCTCAAACAGAAGTTGAAACTTATGAAAATCCTAACAACGTACCTAATCCGAATGGCGTAAATCAAAAAAACTTGAACTATTCAAAACAAAAGACTGCTGTAAATTACAGCGTGTCAAAAGAAGTTAAACAAGTTGTTTACGCTCCGGGAACTATAAAAAGACTTTCAATTGCGGTTGCGGTTAACAAAATTTTGACGGAAGCTGAAAAAGAAGAACTTAAAAATCTTGTACTTTCAGCGTCAGGCGTAGATTATTCAAGAGGTGATGTAATTTCTGTTTCAGGCTTGCAGTTTGAAGGTGCATCAATTGATAAAAAGGCTCAAGAAGACTTTGCTAAACAATATCAACAAGAGCAAACGATGTATTTTATAACTTCATCAGTAATTCCTTTGATTGTAGTATTGGTATTGGGTTGTTTTGCATTGTTTATTTTGAAGAATTTTGTGTCAAAAATGCCTACACCAAAACGTCAAGAACGCAGAATGCCTGAAGAAATAGTGGAAACACAAACTGAAGACGAAGAACAAGAAGAAAACTTGCCAAAAATTGAATTAAACAAAAAAGAGATTAAATCTCAAAAAGAACAAAGTATAAACGAATTGAATGAAGCTGTAATGGCGTCACCAGAGGATGCTGCGAAGCTGATTACGTCGTTTATTAAGGACTAATACTAACTAATAAACAAGAATAGGTTTAAAGATGATAAGTTGAATTGAAAATGGAAAATGGAAAATGGAAAATTATTTAAAACAATTTTTCATTTTCAACTTTCAATTTTCCATTGATAATTTTACTAAAAACTTCAACGCCAAAAGGAAAAAATAATGGGTATCGAAGAAATAAAAAAAGCCAAAGAGGAAGCAAAAAAGACGATTACGCGTCCGAGTCAAAAGGTCGCTGCACTTTTGATTGCGCTTGGACCGGCAACAGCTTCTGAAATACTTAAGAATATAAAAGATGAAGATTTACTTGAGCAAATTACATTAGATATTGCAAATCTAGGTAAAGTTTCAGATGAAGATTTGAATGAAGTTTTGAATGAATTTAAAACCGTCTTTCAAGCAAAAAACTATATTGCTCAAGGTGGTGTGGGTTATGCAAAACAATTATTGGTACAAACTTATGGTGAGGCTGAGGCAGGCAAACTTTTAGATAAAGTAAATTCAATGGTTAATACAAATCCATTTTATTTTTTAAATGAAGCTGATCCATCACAACTTGCAAACACTTTTGCGTCAGAAAATCCACAGCTTTTGGCATTAATCTTAGCATATTTAAGACCTGAGTTGTCAGCACAAGTTTTGGCATTTTTACCACCAGATATTCAAGCCGTGGTTTCTATGCGAATTGCAGATATGACACCTACAAACCCTGAAATTTTATCAACAATTGAGGATATTGTAGAACGTAAATTCTCTGCTTTGTTGGTTCAAGATTT
>CAKVGW010000075.1 GCA_934747325.1 uncultured Candidatus Melainabacteria bacterium
ATTTTTAACAGATTGGGATATATTAAAACTAAAACTCCTGAAGAAACAGAGTTTGCTTTAAGAGAAAAACTACCGCAAAAATATTGGATTGATATAAATACGCTTCTTGTAACGCATGGTCAAAATGTCTGTAAACCAATTAAACCGAAGTGTTCAGAATGTCCGATTGCGAGGTACTGTGCAAAAATTATATAGTATGTTATAATTTTAGTGCAGAGAGAGGTTTTATGACTGAACAAATTAATTGTCCGTTTTGCGGAAATCTTATTGCGAGCGATGCTCTAAAATGTGAAAAATGTGATGCTTTGTTTAAAGAACCTGAGCTTCCAAATCTTAAGTTTAAAGAGCTTGCGCCATTTTTAGCTATTGATGTTTTGACGTTAGGATTTTTTTCCACAATTTGGTTTTTTATTAACGCAAAAGCCATTAATGATTTAACTTCAAAACCAAAAGACGGCATTAAACTCAATTGGCTTGTTATGTTGCTGGCATTAAACGGCGGATTTTATTTGTTTATGTTTTATAAACATCCTACTTATTTGTTGATATTCTCTGTATTGCAATGTTTGCTTTATATAGCTTTATCTTATAGAGTGTTGAGAATTGTTCAAAAATATACACAAAAAACTTACGATGTAGCATTAAGATTTAATCCATACTACATGGTATTATTTAATGTTTTGTATTTGGTTCACGTTGCTGAAACATATTCAGACAGAGTTTTCCATACGCATGAATACTTTGACTGGAAATCTCCGCAAGCCATTATGCTAATCATCTTGCTTTTGATAATTCTATTTATTATGCGTTTCTATAATGAAGTTTATTTTTTAATTCATTAAACAGCAATTTCAAATGTAGATTGAGCAACTTTGTAATTTGCTTCATAAGCAGCTTTTGCTTGTTGGATATTTACTGCATCTTGTACGGTGTAACCGTTTTCTAATGCTGCAACCATAGCGTTATCTAAGTCGTTAGCCGCTTTTGAAACATTTTCAGAAACGGTTTGGATAATGTCACCTGATGGAGCAGGTACATTTTCATAATAACCGTTTAAATCAATACTTTGAGTTGGTTCGTTTGGCGCAATTAATGCTCCACGTTCAGCACCTCTATCAGTAGGAGCGTTATAGCTTTTCGCAATTTGTACGCTGTCGAGTAAATGTGAATAATCCGATGTATTGATATGTGATATTGCGCTCATTTTTTAACCTCTAATATCAGTTTAACTCTTTTTTTATGTTATACAACCCTTATATAAAAAATATGTTACATTTTGTTAACATTAATCCATCGGACTAAATTTTTACACCTTTTGGTTGTTATAAAGACTCACCTGATTGTGTAATATAAAATTGGGAGAGAGTTATGCAAATAGATGCAACCGTAGATAAGAATTTGGCAAAAGTAACTGAAAAAGTTACTAATCCTATGCGTTCGCGTTCATACAATTTGTGTGTAAAAGCAGATGCTTTGAGGTTTGCAAAAATGTATAAAGAGTCGGTTCAAACTTATCTCCAAGCTATTATGATGGATAGAGCTGAAACTAAAGCTTATTACGGTTTAGCGATTTCTTACAAATATTTAAGGGAATATAAGAAAGCTATTTCTACACTTTTAAAATTAATTAAAATTGATGATAGTAATGACAATTTCTTTTTTGAAATCGGAGTTTGTCATTTATCAGACGGTCATCCTGAAAAAGCTATTGAATATTTAATCAAGGCAATTTTAATTAATAGAGAAAATTTGGAAGCTCAAATTCAGCTTGCAATTGCACATGAACTTGTCGATGAAGCTGATTTGTCGCTTATGATTTATAACAAATTAATAGAAACAAATCCGGAATTTTTGAAAGCTTATTACAACAAAGCGGCAATGCTTATGGGGATGGGTAATTTCTTAGAAGCATCAAAAACATTCTTCCAACTTATTAAAAGAAACCCTGATTATTATAAAGCATATTTGGGAATTGCAATGAGTTTTGATAAATTGGCAAAGTATAAAGATGCAATCAGATATTATAAAAAGTTTTTAGAATTAAAACAGTTTTCCGAAGATGCCGTTTTTGCCAGAGAAAGAGTTGAGGAGCTAAGGAGTCAGTATTTTTCAAAAGAAAATACATTGACGCTTGTTGATTAGTTTTGGGTGATATAGTATAATCTTTGGGTACAGTCCTAAGAATAAGGAAGATTATATGAGTGAGATTTGCAAAAATTGGACACAGTGGCTTAAGCAAAATCGTTTTGCCGGCTTAACTCCTGAAATGCAAGAACAAACTATGCGTTGGCTTGAGGCTGTAAGGGACGTTATTATGGTTTATGCAGAAATTAAACCTTATGACGTTGTGCTTGATATCGGAACAGGTACAGGACTTTTAGCATTCAAAGCCTTAGAACTTCAAAACTGTGCAGGTAAAGTAATTTTTTCTGATATGTTTCAGGATTGTTTAGACGATTGCAAACAAATTTTAGACAACGCAGGAATTACTACAGGATATGAGTTGTTAAAAAGTCCAGTAGAACATTTAGCTTTGCCTGAAAGCAGTGTGCATAAAGCTCTTATGCGTTCTGTTTTAGTTCATGTAGTGAACAAACAACCTGCGATAAGCGAAATTTATAGAGTGTTGAAACCAAGCGGTAAATTGTGCGCTTTTGAACCAATTATCCGTTCAAATACTCGTTATTGGGAAATTTTAGACCCAATGTATATAGAAAAATATGAAGATTTCAAGCGTGTTGAAAATGAAATAATGGATAATCCGCTTGATTCACTTTGCAATTTTGATGAAGATACCTTAAAAATGAATTTGGAAATTGCAGGATTTTCAGTTCCTGAAGTCAAATTGCAAGAAGTACGTTCAAAATACGTCGTTCAGCCGAATATGGTGAAAGAATGGTTTGTAAATCCGCCATCACCTAATCAGCCTTCGACAAAAGAAAGATATTTGAAGTATTTTGATGAAAAAACAGTAGATAAATTCATGCAAGATGTTCAAAATTACTTAACAGGACGTGAAATAAGTTTGAAAACAAATGCAGTGTTTATTAATGCAACGAAATAGAAGTGAAGAAAGGATAATGGGTTTGGCTATTCAACTTGAATAAGTTTTAATCCAATAAAAATATTATGAAAAATCAAACCGCAATAATCATACCGGCACGTTATGGGTCATCCAGACTTGAAGGCAAACCGTTACTAAAAGCAAATAATAAACCTATCATCCAATGGGTTTGGGAAAAAGCAAAATCTTGCCCGATGGTTGATAGAGTAATTGTAGCAACCGATGATGAAAGAATTTTTAATGCTTGTAAAGAATTTGGTGCAGAAGTTGAAATGACATCAACTGAACATAAAAGCGGAAGTGATAGGATTGCAGAAGTAGCAGAACGCCATCCCGAAATTGGCTACATTATTAATTTACAAGGCGATGAACCATTAATTGAGCAAGCAAACATAGAACTCGTTATTAAAGGTGTAAAAGAAGATGTTAATGCTGATATTTCAACGCTTGTAAGAGCAATTAAAGACGCAGACGAAGTTAATAATCCAAACCTTGTAAAATGTGTTTTTGATTTCAACAATTACGCAATGTATTTTTCTCGTTCTAAAATACCTTATGAAAGAGCTGAAAACAATGGTAATTGGAAATTTTACGGTCATTTAGGAATTTACGGTTATAAACGTGAGGCATTATTTAAGATGACAAAATTGCCTCAAGCACCTTATGAAATGGCAGAAAAACTTGAACAATTGAGAGCTTTGCAAAACGGAATGAAAATCAAAGTTGCGGTTGTAGACAATGTTCCTGTCGGAATTGATACCGCTGAGGATTTTGAGAAGTTTAGGAAAATGGTAGAAGGAAAGTGAACATCAAAACACAAATAACAAGACTCCATTATACAAAAGAACCGCACGGGGCGTTATTCGACTTGCTCAAATTCTGCTCAATATTCTACGGAATAGGTAGTGGATTTAAGAATTATTTGTATGATAAAAATATTCTTAAGCCTAAAAAAGTTGACGCTTTTGTAATTTCTATCGGGAATTTTACAACTGGCGGTGTCGGAAAAACTCCTGTAGTTGCGGAAATCGCAAAATATTTTGTAGATAAAGGCGAAAGAGTTGCAATTGTTTCTCGTGGATATGGCGGAAAACTTGACAACAAGAATGTTAACGTAATTTCTGATGGAATAAATCTTTATTACAAAGCAGATATGGCTGGCGATGAACCTTATTGGCTTGCCGTAAATCTCAATATGTGCGCGGTTTTGACTTGTTCTAATAGAGTTAAAGCTGCTGAATATGCAATAAAAGAGTTCGGCGTTACTAAAATAATTCTTGATGACGGATTTCAACATAGAAAAATGGCAAGAGATTTAAACGTTGTTCTTGTTGATTCAGAAAAAATGTTCGGGAACGAAAATTTACTTCCTGCAGGGCCTTTAAGAGAAGGTATGGAAGGATTTAACCGTGTTGATAAACTTGTGGTTGTGAGCAAAAATGTTGACCATACAAGAGCAGAGAAAATTGCAAGAATTTTGGATAAAAAGTTTATGAAGGGAAAGACCCCATCCTCTAACCCTCTCCCTCAAGGGGCGGGGGCAAGTACGCTTCTTTGTAAAGTTGAACCTGACTATTGCTACAATATAATTTCAGGTGAACATTTGCCAAAAGGAGAAGACATTACTGCACTTTCAGCGATTGGACAACCTGAGCAATTCTATAAATTCTTAGAAAAAGATTATATAATTAAAGATAAAATAACATTCGACGACCACCATCAATATACAATAGAAGATATTGATAAGATTGAAGGTACGATTGTGACTACCGAAAAAGATGCTGTAAAACTAGCACTTTTGGGCAAAACTAATATTTATTCATTGAAATTAAAAACAGTGTTGGATGTTGAAAAACTGCTTTCATAATTTATTCAAACTTTAGATGTAGGTTTTTCATAATTTTAGGTAATTCTTATAATTACAAACAAAATTTATAATAGAATTATGGAAATTAAAACATCTGATAAGTTTTGTATAATTACCCCACTCGCTCAAAATTTAAGCGGCATAGGGGTTAAAAGATTGTTGGAAGAAATTTTGGCAAATCGCAAGTTTAAAATCGGTTTGGATATGAGCTATGTCAATGAATGTAATATTGATTTTATTGATATGCTTACTCAAATTGGTAATATCGGACTTTTTAATGTTGCATCGGATGTGTTCGCGCTATTCAGTATTATGAATATTGATAAAAAAGTAGAACTTTTTGTAAGTGAAATGGATTTTAAAGCAGACAAACATCAGCTTTTAAACAGAAAATTCTGTATAGTATAAATAGCAAAAACGTGTGTACTTATTATTAAGTGTCCAAATTACAACAAAAGGGTTGAATTTTTAGTTTGTTTGAGTTAACATACTCATGACATAAATTCTGTATAGTTATTTATCCAAGCCGGAGTGCGGGAAATAGCATAAGATAGTCGCCTAACAAGTTTTTTACGGCAAGAAACTTAGTGACTGCACCAACGTTTATCACAAACAGAGGGTAAAAAATTTAGGAAAGACGCTTTGTTAGGAACCAAACGAGAACAAAGTGAAACCGTAGGGAGGATTTTTATAGTAGCAATACAGAATCCAATTTACTAATATAATAAGAGGATTTCAATGATTAGAAAGACAGTCTTAACAACTATGGCATTGCTTAGTTTGCTATGCGTTAGGGTGCAAGCTGCTCCAACTCAAGACGTAATTAAAGAAACCATTGTAAAACATTCAATCGAAATGAATGTTGACCCAGCGTTAGCTTTAAGTATCGCCAAAAAAGAATCCGGCTTTAGACACGAACTAAAAAGCCCCTATGGTGCGGTAGGTGTATTCCAACTGCTCCCATCAACAGCACAAAGAATGGGTTTTAACCCTTATTACTTAAGCGAAAACATCAAGGCAGGCTTGACTTATTACAAGATGATGTACAAGATGTTTGGCTCAACAGAATTAGCTTTGGCAGCATATAATGCAGGCCCCGGCAATGTTAAAAAATTCGGTGGTTCAATTCCTCCTTATGGAGAAACCAGAAGATTTGTAAATCAGATTATGGCTGATTACAATCAACAAAAATTAAATCCTGATCCGGCAATTGCAAAAGTTAAACATGCTCATGCTCCGATTACTCCAAAGGTAGCAAAAGTATCAGGCGAAGTTAAACATGCTCCTAAAGCAATTGAACTTCCAAACTTGAGAGAAATTCCTGAAGTAAGACATTCAGAGCCGGCAATGGAAATTTTGTAAAAACTAAAAAATGATTTAAAAACACTGACTATAGTTACTTGCTGTAGTCAGTGTTTTTGTTTTGAATGTATTTTGTAACAAATTGTAAATGTTTACTCCAAAACCCTAAAGTTTTTCAAAAAAATGCCGATATACAAAATGTAGGTAATACAAAATAAAAAATAAGGAGTAATCGATATGTACGCAATGTGGCCAGGATGTTACAGTTTTAGAGATGAAATTAAAATGTTCGCATTATGGTTAAAAGAACAATTAGATTCTCTTATGTTAAAGATTTACGAAATTGACCGTGCAATGAATGGTTAATTCAGA
>CAKVGW010000076.1 GCA_934747325.1 uncultured Candidatus Melainabacteria bacterium
ACATCCCCATTAGATACAAAGAAAATTCTGACTTCACCATTTCTTTGTACGTCAGGACGCATTTTTACAAATCTTTTGTCTATCACTTCTCCCTTTTGAAATGCTTTTTTTGTTGTCATTTCTTTAGATAGCATTTTTTCAGGAAGTACGTAATCCATTTTCATAGAAACATCAACTTTTTTAACAGTTGTGCATTCTCTTGTAATTGCCTGTTCTCTGTCAATTGTATCGCTCGCTACAAGCACGTTTTGATAAACGCTTGTTTGAACAGGCAAGTTTAAAGTTTTGATAAAAGCGTTGTTCACATAAACATCAACTCTTTTGATATCGCGCGGCATAATTTTATCAGCGCCTGAAACAACTTTATATGAAACCTTTCCATCAGGTAATTGCAATTGAGCAAACGGAGTTGCTGAAACCTTAACCTCAACATCGCCGTTAATCATCTTGCTGTAATTAGTTTCCAAAACCTTAGCAACAGAAGCTTTAACGTCAGCAGAACTAACCATCTGAGCGTTTGCGCTTAGAGTACCTAGTGTTAATAATAATGCTGTTACTACAAATTTTTTCACTTATTTACCTTTTTTGAGTTGAAGGGTTGAATAGTTGAACGGTGGAAAAGTTTGTTATGTTCGCTTACGCTCACTATCCTATTTATGACCGAAGGGAATTAAATGAACTTTTCCACTTTTCAACCCCTCAACCTTTCAACTCTCCCCTAGCTCATCTGATTCGTCAACTGTAATATACTGCTTGACGCGTTGATGATTTTTGAATTTGATTCAAATGCTCTCTCTGCCTTAATCAATCCTACAAGCTCATCTACGATTTGAACGTTTGAACCTTCTAACATACATTGTTGAATCAAACCTAAACCGTTTTGCCCCGGAGTATCTTGAACAGGGTTGCCTGATGCTTGAGTTTCTTTGTACAAGTTGTGTCCGATTGACAACAAACCTGATGGGTTTTGAAATTTAACCAACTGCAAAGAACCAACAATTGATTGTTGTGTTTGTCCCGGAAGTGTTACAGAAATATTACCGTCTTGTGTGATTGTAATTTCTGTTGCGTCACGAGGAATTGAAACGGAAGGCTGAATTAGTAAACCATCGTTTGTACACAATTGACCTAAAGAATCCACTTGTAAACAACCGTCACGAGTGTATGCTAATGAGCCATCTTCTTTCATAACTTGTAAAAAGCCTTCACCTTCGATTTCAATATCAAGTTGACGACCCGTAGAAATCGCAACACCTTGAGTGAAAACACGAGTTGTTGCAGCTGTCTTAACACCTAATCCGATTTCGATACCAACAGGTTGATAAGTACCTTGGTTCATCAATGCCCCCGGAGTTCTAACGGCTTGTGATAACAAGTCTTGAAACTCAATACGAGATTGTTTAAACGCAGTAGTATTAACGTTCGCTACGTTGTTTGCGATAACGTCAAGATAGTTTTGTTGTGCTATCATACCTGTTGCTGCTGTTGTTAGTGCTCTTAACATTTTATTTTGTCCTCTTTAAGTCTGGCTTTGTTTTCTAGTTGAAAAGTTGAATAGTGGAAAAGTTGAATAGTTTATTATGTTCGCTTTCGCTCACTATTTATTTTTTTATGACCGAAGGGAATTAAATAAACTTTTCAACCTTTCATCCCTTCAACTTTTCAACTAACTTCCTACGCTGTTCGTATTCTTCCCACCGAAACTGCCGTAGTCAGCATATCGCTGTTTGTACTTACAAGTTTTGTTAAACTTTCGTAATTTCTGGTCGTATTAATCGTATTAATCATTTCCTTAATTACATTTGAGTTAGAAAGTTCTAACATCCCTTGTTGTACTGTGAATTTTTCAGAACGCAATTCCGGATTGTTCACTGTATCACGCGGAATAAATTTTGCGTCACCAACTTCAAACAAATCGTCTTTGTCTGAAAAATCCCACACCCCAATTGTTTGAAGCGGGATTTTTTGGTTGTAAGAATTGATTTCGATGTTACCGTTTTCGGCAATAACGATATCTTTTCTATCTCTGAAAACTGTTTCATCTTCCATATCTTCAGGAAGCATTCTGATTCTTCTGTTGTTAATATCCAAAACATATTCGCCTTGTTTTGTCTTTAACCAATAACCTCTGTCTACAACAAAAGAACCGTTACGAGTATATGACACATTACCGTTGTCATCTTGAATTTTGAAGAAACCATCGCCTTCAATCGCTACATCATAAGGGTTTGAAGTTTTTGTCAAAGCACCTTGTGAAAAATCGTGTGTATATTGCATGCTCTGACTACCGCAGCTGATGTTTCCTAAATATCTGTTTGAATCATTTCTCAAAATTGAACCTTCTTGAGAATACACAGCTGATTGCATAACATCTTTGAAACGCAAGGCACCTTTTTTGTAACCTACCGTATTTACGTTTGCAAGGTTATTAGCAGTATTGTCGTTCATATCCATAAGAGCAAGCATACCATTTGCAGCTGATTCAAAACTTCTTACTAGCATTTGTTAGTTCGCTCCTTTCATTTTGTCATAATTGCTAAGAACGCTCTTAACATAATTTTGCGTTTCCATATAAGGTGGAATTCCGCCGTACTTTTTAACGGCATTAGGGCCTGCGTTATAAGCAGCTAAAGCTAAAGATTTGTTGTTATCAAATCTGTCCATAAGTCCTTTTAAATACTTTGTTCCACCCATAATGTTTTGTTCAGCGTCATAAGCATTTGTAACACCCAAACCTTGAGCAGTCCCAGGCATTAATTGCATTAAGCCCATTGCACCACAGCTTGAAGTCGCTTGAGGATTAAATCCGGATTCTTGCTTAACTACTGCTTTTACGAAGTCTGAATCAAGACCGTTTTTTTCTGCGTATTTTTCGATTAAGTCATTGATTTCACTTCTTGATGTGTCTGTCGGGTTAGATTTATGAGCAATAGAAGAGTCGAGGATTTTTTGGAAATCTTCGTCAGGTTTTGCGCCATAAGACATAAGTGATTGAAACTGATTTTCAATCATATTAATACGTTGTAATGTTACGTCCAAGCTTGTAAGATTCACCTTACTTACCTCTCTCCGCTTATTCTTTTTTACTTACCCAAGTCTTTATCTACAATTTCGGGATATTACTTCCCAATAAAAGTGTAATATATTTAATTGGAAGCAACATCAATCAAAGGATTAAAATTGAAAATAAAAAATAGACCATTTGGTCTAGAAGATTTAAATGATAAAATATAACTCTTGCGACTTTTTAAACAACCATTTACAATGTAATTAAGAGGATAGCAAATGAAATTTAATCTTAATTTGGATAATATTAACTATATTAAAATTGTTTATAAAGATAGAGATGAAAATACTTGTTGTACAAAAGCGGCGATTAAAAACATGAGCGAAAGAGAAATTTTTGCTTGTGCAAAATTTGAAGAAGGATTAAATATCCAAACTCCGCAAGAAATCTCTTTGAGTTTTGTTTGTGAAAATGGTTTATATAGAACGAATACAACTCTTAAATATTTGGAAAAAGACGCACCATATATCTTTTTTGGCATCAAAACACCATTGGGGTTAGAGTATCAGCAAAATAGAGAATATTTTAGAGTGCGCATGGAGGAAGATGTTATTTTAACTTTTGATAAAACATCTATTCCTTGCAAGGTTCATGACATTTCAGCGAATGGAATTCGTGTAGTTTTGCCTAAGAAATTGGAATTGCCGGAAGAAGTTATGCTGGATATTCTTTTTAGTCCTAAAAATGTCAGAACAAAAGCGAAATTTATACGAACGGATAATGAAGATAATACATTAAAAGCTTCTTTTGAATTTGTTGGAATGTCAGAAGCTGATATGGATTTGATTTCTCAAAAATGTATTAAAAAGCAACTTGAGTATAAAAGGCTTAGATAATTTCTTTGCCGACAATTGGTGCAATTTGTTTAATTTGTTTGTATAACAAATCATATTGCCAAGGATAAAGTGATTGTGCGCCGTCACAAACTGCACTGTCGGGGTCGTGATGAACTTCAATTATCAAACCGTCACAACCTGCAGCAACCGCAGCTCTGGACATAGGTTCAACTTTATCTCTCAAACCTGTTGCGTGTGATGGGTCTACGATAATTGGTAAGTGGCTTAATTTTTTAATAACAGGAATTGCTGTTAAATCAAGCGTGTTTCTTGTGTATTTTTCGAAAGTTCTTATACCTCTTTCACATAAAATAACCTGATTGTTTCCGCCTGCCATAATGTATTCTGCGGACATGAGCCATTCTTCGTAAGTTGAAGACAAACCTCTTTTCAAAATTACTGGTTTATGAGCATGACCAAGTTCTTTTAGTAAATTGAAGTTTTGCATATTTCTTGCGCCAACTTGAAGAATATCTACATATTTTTCAAACATAGGCAATTGAGAAACTTCCATGATTTCGGAGGTGACAGCCATACCGTGATTGTTTGCAACACTTCTTATAATCTTTAATCCTTCTTCACCTAAACCTTGGAAGGCATAAGGACTTGTTCTCGGTTTAAAAGCACCGCCACGGATAATTTTTACATTAGATTCTGCTAATTCTTGTGCTGTTGCGTCCATCTGGTCGTATGATTCTACTGTGCAAGGACCTGCGATAAGACCGGTGTATTTATCACCAAACTTAACTCCGTTTACTTCTACTACAGTGTCTTTGCCTTGGCAAGCGCGTGCAGCCAATTTGTAGTTGGTAGAAAGTTTAATAACTTCATCAACACCGTGTAAAAGTTCAAAATCTCTTTGGTCAACTTCTTTTATGCCGATAGCATGAACTACTGTTCTTGCCTCGCCATGAGAAACTCTAGCTTCAAAGCCTTTAGATTCTAAAAATAATGCAACTCGTTTGATATCTTTTTCGGTTGCGTGACTGTTCATTACAACTAGCATATTCTTTTGACCTCCGATGCCTTTTTAGGGTTTATTTTCGGATTTATTCCGTATATTTATTGTACTTGAAAAAATTAAAAAATAAAAACTTTGTTATGGCAATGACAAAAAAAATTTTTTTGATGTATTTATATAAATGGAAAAACACTGGCATGAAAATCGGTAAGACATTTAATAAAGTAATTAATTCACCATACTTGTCTGGGTCAATATTTTTGGCAAGTGGCGGGTATAAAATATATGACGATTATAAAATAGCAGATGATAAGTATAAGAAAAAATTTCTTATCAAAGATTTTGTTGTTTTATCTGGCAGTGCTTTGGGGATGATTGCTGAACGAGGATTAACTAAAAGAGCTTATAATAGTAAGTTGTATCACAACACAATTCATAAAGCTTCTGAAAAAGTTCTGCATCTTAGTCATGTTAAAAATGTTCAAACATCTTTAGATTATACAAAATCAATTTTAAAAAACTTTTTGTCGAATTTTTCATTGTTTGCATCCGGAATTTTGGGAGCTTTGGGGATGGATTACTTGCTTTCAAAAACAGGCTTTGAGCAACCTAATAAAATCACAAGAAACCATGTACATGAAAAAACTAAAATCGGAAAGTATATTGATAGTAATATAGAGAAAATTGTTGATAAAAATACAAAAGAAGAAATGTATTCAAGAATAACCGACATGCCTCAGATGAAGATTTTTACAACGGGATTGATTGGTACACAGGCGATAGAGCTTGCAAAAGAAAAAGAGTTTGATAAACGTTTGCATCATACAACAAAATGTATGATAAATGATTCAATGCTTCCGCTGTTTTTTTTGTCTACATCAAGTACATTGACAAAGAATATGCGTACAATTTATCGTGTTCCGATAATTTTCACCTCTCTTGTCGGCGGAACAATGTTAGGGAAAAAAATGTTGAATAAATATGTAGAAAAGTTGAGTGATTAGTTATTCAATCAATGTTGTTTTTAATGGAAAGTGGAAAATTGTTTTAACGAATTTCCAATTTGGACAAGGTAGGGTGCAATTTTTTGCACCATTATCTGTTTTGCATTTGTGGCTTGCAAGCCCGTAAGTCTGGTTCAACATTTTCCTTGAACCCGACAATAATTTATTGTTTTGTCGTGTTGGATGAGAATAGTTCAACACGACCGATTATTTTTCAGAAAGTTTCTTTTCTAAATCGCTAATTAATTTATCTTTTATTTTGGTATCCATATTAACTTTTTTAATATGATCATAGCCGACTTTTTCATCATCTTTAAGTGCTTGTATCAAATTCGCCTTAGAATTATAGCTTCTTTTTTTACAAAACTCTACTGCATCATCAATATTAAGTTTATTGGAAATATTTTTTATATCTCTATAAGACATTCCAAGTTTATGAAAAGTTTCAGAAATTAGTTCGTTTTCTTTTTCTGTGAATTTTTCTTTTCCACTTTGCGTTTTAACCAATTTCGACCAAGCATCTTTTATTGCGCTTTTTTCGGGCAAACCAATTTCAAATTGATAATTAAAACG
>CAKVGW010000077.1 GCA_934747325.1 uncultured Candidatus Melainabacteria bacterium
GTCGGGGCTTGAGCTTCGCCAAAAGCACAAACCATAGATGCCCGACACAAGAAAAGGAGAAAAATAATGGCAAGATACACAGGACCAACGAATAAATTATTCAGAAACAAGAAAGTTAAAGATTTATCAAACAGAAAATTAACTTCTTCAATGAGACAAACAGCATCAGGTCAACACGGCGCTGTAAGAAAGAAACTTTCTGAATATGCACTTCACTTAGCTGAAAAACAAAAAATCAGATATACATATTTAGTAAGCGAAAAACAATTCGCTAAATACTATAACGAAGCTGCAAGAAGAAAAGGCGTAACAGGTACAATCCTTTTACAAATCCTTGAATCAAGATTGGACAACATTTTGTTCAGAGCAGGTTTCGGTATTACTCGTAAACAAACAAGACAAATCGTTAACCACGGTCACGTTCTTGTAAACGGTAAAAAAGTAGATATTCCATCATATTTAGTAAAAGCAGGTGATGTAATTACTATCAAGTCTAGAAGCAATGAATACTTGAAAACAGTTATGAGCACTATTGATTTATCTTGTGCCCCAGCTTGGATTACAGTAGACGCTGAAGCTTTGAAGGTTACATTTGAAAGAATTCCTCAAAGAGAAGAATTAGATCCTGATTTCAAAGAACAACTTGTAATTGAGTACTATTCAAAATAGGCTGATAGGAGAAAAAAATATGGAATTAAAAATTAAAACTGTTAATACAATGACCAGCTCTGATGGTTCACAATATGGTAAATTTACTATTGAACCGTTAGAAAGAGGCTTTGGAACAACAATCGGTAACGCTTTAAGACGTGTATTGATTTCTAGCCTTGAAGGTACAGCAGTAACTTCTTGCAGAATAGAAGGTATCACTCACGAATACACTGCAATTCCTGGTGTATTAGAAGATGTTATTGATGTTATGTTAAACCTAAAAGGTTTGGCTATTAAAACAGATTCAAAAGAACCTCAACAGTTGAGAATTGATATTGACAAACCAGGACCGGTTTTGGCAAGTGATATCCAATTACCTGCCGGAGTAAAGGTTGTAAACCCTGACTGGTTAATTTGTACAATTGCTGAAGGTGGTTCATTCCACGCTGACGTAGTTGTAGAATCTGGTAAAGGTTATGTAGCAAACGATGTTCCTAGAAGCCCAAAAGCTGGTGCATCAATTGATATGTTACCTATTGATGCAACATTCATGCCAATCAAGAGAGTTAGCTACGAAGTAGAAAACACTCGTGTAGGCGACAGCATCGACTTTGACAAGTTGACTTTAGAAATTTGGTCAAACGGTACTTTAGATGTAACAACTGCGTTGACTCAAGCTGCTGATTTGTTAATTGATCATTTCGTACAAATCGCTGCTATTACAGGTAAATCAACTCATAAAGATATTGAAGAAAAAGTTGTTGCAGAAGAAGAAGCTCAAGAAGAAGCAGCTGAAGAACCATCAATTACAATTGATGAATTGGAATTGTCAGTTCGTGCTTACAACTGCTTAAAAAGAGCAAGCATCAATTCAATGTCTGAATTGTTAAAGAAATCAGAACATGATTTGTTAAACATTAAAAACTTCGGTAAAAAATCTTCTGATGAAGTAATCGAAAGATTGCACCACTTCGGTTTAGACCTAGCTCCAAACCCTGAAATGGATGAAGAAGGTATGGTTATCGAATCTGCTGAGTAGTTGAATTTTGCGTAGGCTGAAGTGAGCGCAAGTGAACGGAACGCCGAAGTAGTGCGAGCTGAGTGAATGAAAATTTTGCGTAAGCAAAATGTAATGAGCGACAGCGGAGCGTGAAGCAATAATTCAAGTAAAAAATAAAATAAAGAACAGTAAATTATAATAAAGGAAAAGCAAAATGAGACACCAAACAAAAAAACATACGCTTGGTAAAGCACAAGACCAAAGAAAGGCTTTGTTGCGTTCATTAGCTACCGAACTTTTTGTTCACGGTGAAATTAAAACAACTATGGCTAGAGCTAAAGCTTTACAACCATACGCTGAAAACGTTATCACTATGGCAAAAAAAGGTGACTTGAACTCAAGAAGATTGGCTGGAAGATATATCTTCGATAAAGAAATCGGTCAATTAATTGATACAACAACAGGCGAAATCTTTGATGCACCTCAAGAAGGTAAGAAATTAGCAAAACAAACTGTACTTAGAAAATTATTTAGCGTTATTGGCGTTAAATATTCTTCAAGACAAGGCGGATATACAAGAATTTTCAGATTGCCACCTCGTAGAGGCGACGCTTCTGAAATGGCATTAATCCAATTGGTATAGTTAATGCGATACGCTCTAGAGGTTCAGTATGTAGGCAAAAACTATGCCGGAAGTCAAATTCAATTTGAAAATGGCAAAGAAATAAAAACTCCTACAATACAAGGTGAATTGGAAAGAGCATTAAGAACATTGATAAAAACTGGCGAAAGTCAGAAAAATAGACCGATTAAAACAATCTTCTCCGGAAGAACTGATAAAGGTGTTAATTCATTAGGACAGGTCGTTCATTTTGATACTGATAGAACGATTGTTGCTTCAAAGTTTATCTATCAAATGAACGAAATCCTCCCTGATGATATATCAGTTGATAACTTGAGAATTGTTCCCGATTCGTTTCATGCTCAGAAGTCTGCAAAGGCGAGATATTACAGATACGAACTTATCAATAGGCGCTATAAACAAGCGTTTGACGGTGATATCTTAAGAGTAAAATACGAGTTGGATGTAGAGCGAATGCAAACCGCTTTGAACTTCCTTTTGGGCGAACATGATTTTTCAAGTTTTAAAAGTTCCGGAACGCTTAACCCAAGCAAAGTTTGTTGTATAACTAGAGCCGAAGTTGAAAAACTGGGTGATAGAGTTTTTATTCATTTAGAAGGAAATCGTTTTCTTTATAATATGGTAAGAACAATAGTCGGTACTCTTCTTGAAATAGAAGGGCATAAGTTGCCGATAGAACATATGAAAAAAGTTCTTGAAGCGTGTGACCGTCGTAAGGCGGGGCAAACTGTTAGTCCATTTGGATTAACATTAATGAAAGTAAGTTACTAAAAATTAATGATAGAAGGAATAAAGCATGAAAACATATTCAGCAAAACCTCTTGAAGTTGAAAGAAAATGGTATGTAATCGACGCTGAAGGCGAAGTTCTTGGTCGTTTAGCTGTTCGTGTTGCAAACATTTTAAGAGGCAAAAATAAACCTGAATATACACCAAACGTTGATACAGGCGATTTCGTTGTAGTTATCAATGCTGAAAAGGTTGTAGTTACAGGTAATAAAGAAACAGATAAGATTTACTACCACCACACAGGTTTCCCTGGTGGATTAAAAGCTGCATCAGTTAAAGAAGTTCGTGAAAAAGACGCAACTAAATTGATTGAAAAAGCTGTTAAAGGTATGTTACAACACAACACATTGGGCGATCAACAATTCACTAAGTTGAAAGTTTATTGTGGTCCTGAACACCCACATGCTGCTCAAAAACCAATCGTGTTAGAAAAGGAGGCTAAATAATGGCTGAATCTAAAGAAATTATGGCTACAGGCCGCAGAAAATGTGCGATTGCTGTTGTTAAGCTTGTAAAAGGTAAAGGCAGAATTTTCGTTAATGGTAAAACATTAGGCGCTTATATCGGTAATATGCCTGCTGTTGAAATGATGATTTACAGACCATTAGTTTTAACAGAAAACCAAGATAAATACGATGTAAGAGTTAAAGCTGTTGGTGGAGGTATCGTTGCTCAATCAGCTGCAATCAGACATGGTATTTCAAGAGCATTACTTAAAGTTAATGAAGAATACAAAAACGTATTGCGTTCAGAAGGTTTGTTAACAAGAGATGCTCGTGTTAAAGAACGTAAGAAATATGGTAGAAAAAGAGCTCGTAAGAGATTCCAATTCTCTAAGAGATAATTTTTCAACATTAATAAATACAAAGGATATTATGAACAAGGTCGAAATTCAGATGAATTTTGACCTTGTTTTTTTATACAATGGTAATTATAAAGGTGGGAAAAGCGTAAGCGGTTCCCACCATACGCTCTTCTAATCAGATTTTATCCTTTTTAGAGTTGTAAAGTTTTGTAAATATAATTTTTTATGGCTCAAATTCAAGTGTAGCACGGATAGTAGCAGTAATAGTAGCAGTAGTAGTAGCAGTAGTAGTAAAATCTTTGGCAATTTTTTAAAAGAAGTTGTTTTTATATCTATGTAGTTAGTGTAGTAGTAATGAAAGGAAATAATTATGGATTGTAGTAATGTACAAAATGGAAATAGTCTAAATTTTCAAGCTCTCAAAGGTATTAAAGTCGGCAAAAATTTCAAACAGAAATATCCAAGTGAAGTAAAAGATATTTTGAATTCATTAAAAACCAGTGATGCTTTTAATTCCCTCAGATATAATTATGATGTAAGTGTTGAATTAGATAAAAAAAATTTATTTGGTATATTAAAAAAGTACGTATTAAAATTTAATATTTTGGGTGCCGATAAAGGTTTTGAAAAAGATCAGTATTATGTAAGATATGGTCTTAAACAAGATCAGTATTATGCAAGACATCGTAATCGTTTTAGCAATTTTGACCAACATATGGATACAGTTAAAACTTTTTTAGAAAATAAGAAAATTTCACTAAAAGAATCGTTTTACCAATTTGGCTCAAAGCATTGTAAATCTTTGGAAAGATACTTTGAACCGCCAACAGTAAGAGGATATGGTTGGCATCCTGCACACGAGGGAGTTGGCAAAGATGATTTAGGAGCTTGTTCTGCAGGTTACGATTATACAAAAGAATCTGGAAGATGTATTAAATTAGCATTAGAGAAATTTGATGATAAAATTAAAAAATTAGTGAAAAAAAATACAATAAAGAATTGTCTTAAAATACAAAAGAATGAACGTAAAATAGCGCTTGAAAAACAAAAAAAATTGGCTTTAGAAAAAGAAAAACAAAGACTTGCAGAGATACCAAGTACAATTCGAGAAGTAGATGAACAAATTACAAAAATGCTCGATAATACAAATTAGTAAGCGTGTAGGTTGTGTTCAACATTTTCATTGTACACGACACAAATTTTTGAGATGTTGAACTCAATATCCCTATTTGATATAATCGTGCTATGAAAATAAATTATATTAAAACTTTTTTAGCAGGTACTATGCTTACAGGGATAACAGCGTGTCAAAAGCAAACATTAAAACCAACAACCCGTCCTTTGTTAACCTCAGGAACAAAAGAGGTAGTGGATTCTTTTGCGAAAGATGGGAAAAAAATTATTAATAATCCTGAATACAAATGTTTTGGAAAGGATACAATACCGCTTAATTTTTATATGAGTTCTGCAATGCTTGAAAGAAGACTGAATCGCTACATGACCGCGGCTAATCCACAGGTCAATATCGGAGAAAAATCCGAAGAAAAACTGAAATTGTGCGGTAAAGTTCTTTACAATGAAGTTGAAAGGGTTGATGTTAAAGAACCTAAATATGTTGAGCAAAAAGCTGTGATTGATAACTCAAATTATTATAGCTATTCTTGGTATGAAGTAGCACATGTTCCTGTCAAATATTACGGTAAACCAAATCCTGCGTTAAAATAAAATGTAGCGTGTAGGTTGTGTTCAACATTTTCATTGAACACGACAAAAATTTTGAGATTTTATAGCTGTGTCGACTTATAATCGTCCAATACTCCAATCTTGAAAAAATCAAATTATAGTTTATAATATAAATAGATAGTTTTGATACGGTAAATCTCGATACCGAGACTTTAGGTCACAGAGGGATAATTCGAGTCCTCATAATCAAAACTATCTTTTTATTTGTTTATATCGTGCGATATCTTTATTTAATTGTTTAATGTTTGTCTTGTGGAAAGTTGTTAAAAAGTTTTCGCATCCGTCTTTGGTGTTTTTGATTACAAATTGATATAAGCAATTATCAATCTTAAAGTAAATTAGATTTTTTTCGTTTTTTAATAAAATATATTCTGCATTGTAGAGGAAATTTTCTAATTGTAAATATTCTTGAAAAGTTATTTCAGGATGTTCAATCATATTTTTGAGCAAACTATCCATAGATAACTTTAATTTTGGGGTCTTGCTTTTAAGCGTGTTGGTAATATATGGAGGCATGTCTACAATAAAATAAAAGCTATTTAATATTGTTTTATCATAATTTTGTCGGTAATAATTTATTGTATGATTTGAGCTATTAAGAATAGATTTTGCATTATCATACATGTCTTTAAACTCTTGATACTCTTGAAAATTAGTCACAAAAACCTCTCT
>CAKVGW010000078.1 GCA_934747325.1 uncultured Candidatus Melainabacteria bacterium
TATAAGAATTCGGAAGTTCAACCCGAACACATAATTATGGCTATGATTGAAGATAAAGGAATTGCGAAGGATTATCTTCAAGAACTTAAGCTTTTAAACCAAAACTTTATTAATGCAATTGTAGCTAAAATTAAAGAATATCCTACAATTTCAGGTGTGAGTGCATCTCAACAAGTATTTTTATCTCGTGATACAAATGCTTTATTGGAAATTGCGACTCAAGAAGCCGAAAGCTTGAAGGATGATTTTATCGGAATTGAATGTATATTAATCGCGATGACAAAATTGGAAAATTCTTTTATAAAAGATTTGTTGAAACGCAATGGTGTTGATACAAATTCAATTTTGAACGCAATGAAAAAAATAAGAGGTAATAAAAAAGTGGATAATAAAAATGCAGAAGAAAATATGAAGGCTCTTGAAAAATATTCAACTGACCTTACAGAACGTGCAAGAAAAGGCAAACTGGACCCTGTAATCGGACGTGATGAAGAGGTAAGAAGAATTATTCAAGTCTTAAATAGAAGAACAAAAAACAACCCTGTTTTAATCGGTGAACCCGGAGTTGGTAAAACAGCAATCGTTGAAGGTTTAGCACAAAGAATAATCAGAGGTGATGTTCCTGAAAGCTTGAAGGATGTTAAACTAATTTCTTTAGACTTAGGTGCATTGGTTGCGGGTGCAAAATTCAGAGGTGAATTTGAAGAACGTTTGAAAGCCGTATTAAAGGAAGTTCAAGAATCAAACGGTGAAATCGTTATGTTCATTGATGAATTGCATACGGTAGTAGGCGCAGGCGCAACAGAAGGTTCTATGGATGCAGGTAATTTGTTAAAACCAATGCTTGCAAGAGGTGAATTAAGAACAATCGGTGCTACAACAATTAATGAATATCGTAAGTATATCGAAAAAGACCCTGCTCTTGAACGTCGTTTCCAACCTGTTATGGTAGATGAACCATCAGTTGAAGATACAATTTCTATCTTGAGAGGTTTGAAAGAAAAATACGAAGTTCACCACGGAGTTAGAATTCTTGATAGTGCATTGATTGCAGCAGCGCAACTTTCCGACAGGTATATTACAGACAGATTTTTGCCAGATAAAGCAATTGATTTGATTGATGAAGCAGCATCAGCTCTTCGTATTGAAATTGATTCAATGCCTGAAGAAATTGATGTTATGATGCGTCAAAAAATTCAACTTGAAATCGAAAGAGAAGCTTTGAAGAAAGAAACTTCTCCTGAAAGTATTGCTAAGATTGATAAATTGACTTCTGAAATTGATGAATTGGAAGGTAAAATTTCTAAATTAAAAGCTCAATGGGAAGTTGAAAAAAATACAATCACAGGGGAAGCAGGAATTAAAGATGAAATCGACAAGGTTAAAACGAAAATTGCAGAAGCTGAACGTAACACAGATTTGCAAACAGCAGCAGAACTTAAGTATGGCAAGTTGATGGAATTGGAAAAGAAACTTCAATCAATTCAAGGTAAAGAAAGAAGTGAAAACCAACTTCTTAAAGAAGAAATTGATGGCGATGATATCGCAGAAATCGTAAGCAAATGGACTGGTGTTCCGGTAAACAGACTTATGGAATCTGAAATGCAAAAACTTTTAAGAATGGAAGATGTTTTGCACAAACGTTTAATAGGTCAAGAAGAAGCTGTTAATACAGTTTCTGATGCAATCAGACGTGCTCGTTCAGGCTTGAAAGACCCTAAACGTCCAATCGGTACATTTATATTCTTAGGTCCGACAGGTGTTGGTAAAACAGAACTTGCTAAAACTCTTGCAGAATTCTTGTTTAATGATGAAGATGCGATTATCAGAATTGATATGTCTGAATATATGGAAAAACATAACGTTGCAAGATTAGTTGGTGCACCTCCGGGATATGTTGGTTACGAAGAAGGCGGACAGTTAACCGAAGCTGTTAGACGTAAACCTTATTCAGTAGTATTGTTCGATGAAATTGAAAAAGCACACCCTGATGTATTCAATTTGATGTTGCAAATCTTTGATGATGGTCGTTTGACGGATTCTAAAGGTAGAACTGTCGACTTTAAAAACACCGTAATCATTATGACAAGTAATATCGGTAGTGAAATCATTTTGGAAGATTCTATCAACAATGCAGGTAAAGCAAACTTTGACGAAACAAAAGAAAAAGTTATGGCTGTAATGAGAGAACGTTTCAAACCTGAATTTTTAAACAGAGTCGATGAAACAATCTTCTTTAAAGCATTGTCATTACAACAATTGTCTGCAATAGTTGATATTCAAATGAATCATTTAAGAGATTTGTTGGCTCAACAAAATATTTCATTTGAAATTACTGATGAAGCGAAAGAATTGCTTGCAAGACGTGGCTTTAACCCTATTTATGGTGCTAGACCATTGAAGAGGGTAATAAGACAAATGGTTGAAAACCCATTATCTAAGTTGTTATTGGCTCAAAAATTCATTGACGGCGATACGATTAAGATTGGTGTCAAGGATGATGAGATTGAGTTTAGCAAGTAATATTTATAAATCCGCCCAAGAATTAATTCTTGGGCGGATTTGTTTTTATTGTAATTTATCAAAATTCTTGATTTTATCTTGAGTCAGATTTTTCATATTTTCATTTTCGGTATCTTTCATTGTTTTTTCAGTTGCTTGTTTTATTTTTTCTTGATCTTCAGAATAATCAACCGCAATAAAGAATGAATGAACTTCTCCAAGCAGACTTTCTTTAGCTTCTTGGGATATAGGAAGCTTATTAACTGCATTTTTTAATGCTTTAAGAAAATTATTCCTTTCTTCTCCTTTTAATTCGCCATCGCCAATTTGTTTTCCATTCTTATCTACTTTACCTTCGGTATCGCATTTATTGAATATGGATTCTATTAATGGTAAATTTTTGTTCCCATTAAGGATTTTTTTCATATTAGCCATATCTGCCTTAATTGCGCCATTAAACATTGGTACTTGGTTTTGAATCTTTTCACTCATTTAAAATTTCTCCTATACTTTGTACAACCATCATGGTTATCGGCATATTTTGAAAAAACTTTAGCTTTTTTTGAAATATGTTTACAAATTGTTACAAAAAAGACTAAAATTTTACTCGAATGAATTTTAAAAATATAAATTTTTACTACCCTTTTTTATCCCTTTTGTAGTAAAATGTTGGTGTATATATTAAGGGAAGGTTAGAAAAAATGGTAAACAAACTTATTAAAGAAGACACTAAGATGTTCCTAACAGGAAATGAAGTGTTGGCTTATGCCGCGAATTCGGCAGAGGCTGATTTTATGTATGGTTATCCGATTACACCTCAAAATGAAATTATGCATACTTGGTGTAAACTCTTACCAAAAACGGGCGCAGGATTTTTACAGACAGAAGATGAAATATCTGCAGGCTTTTCAACAATTGGCGGTATCTTAGCGGGTAGAAGAGCATTTACGGCAACTGCCGGCCCTGGGAATGTAATTATGCAGGACGCTCAATCAATGGCTGAAATGATGAGAATTCCATTTGTTTGTGCGGTAATGCAAAGAGGCGGACCTTCCACTGCAACTGTAATTTACGCACAACAAGAAACCAGATTAACTTGTTTTGGCGGAAACGGTGAAGGTTTTAGAATCGTTTATTCAACAGCAGGTCACCAAGATTTGTATGATTACATGATAAAAGCATTCAACACAGCTTGGAAATACAGATTCCCAACTTATGTATTGGCGGACGGTTACCAAGGCAAGATGAGAGAACCTGTAACATTGTATGATCCGGCTTCTCGTGGTATCACAATGGTTCCTACTGAAAAATCTCTTCTTGCTGACGGTCAAATCGGTGTTGATAGAAAATCTGCTCACATGAGAAATACATACAATATGGAAGAAGAATTGATGAATGTTCTTGATGGTTATCAAGCTGATTTTGATAAGATGGCAGAAGAAGTTCAAGAATGGGAAGAATATAAGGCTGAAGATGCTGAAATTCTTGTAATTGCTCACGGCATTGTAGCACGTTCTGCAAGAACAGCGATTGATGAATTAAGAGAAAAAGGTATTAAAGCCGGATTATTCAGACCGATAACAATCAGACCATTGGCAGTAAAACCTTTAAGAGCAGCGGTAAGCAGAGCTAAGCAAATATTATTTACAGAATCTGCAAACGGTCAACTTGCTCAAATGGTGCTTGAAAAACTTTACGGCTTAACAACTCCATACCAAACCTTATTCAAAATGGGCGTTGGCGTAACAGGTGATGATATTGTTGCGAAAGTAGAAGGAATGCTTTGTAAAGTTTAGGAGTTGAGAAGTTTAATTCAGTTGAAAGGTTGAAAGGCGGAATGGTTGAATAGTTTGTATAAAAATAGTTTTAAGTTTCCATTTGAAAAATTGGAAGTTTGGAAAAAATCTATAGATTTAGCAACTATGATTTATAAACTAACATCAAGTTTTCCCAAGACAGAAATGTATGGCTTATCATCACAAATACAAAGAGCAGCTGTTTCAGTATCATCTAATATTGCAGAGGGTTCTGTTAGATTTTCTGCAAAGGAACAAGTTAGATTTTATGAAGTTGCATTTGGAAGCTTGATGGAAGTAATCAGTCAAACAATTCTTGCTAAAAAACTAAATTACATTTCGGATGAAAATTTTATAGAAATAAGAAGCTTGACTGAAGAAATCTCAAGAATGTTAAACGCATTAAGTAAATCTAAAAATGATGAACAAAGTGAATAATACAAACTATTCAACCTTTCAACTATTCCACCATTCAACTTAAATTATAAAGGAGATAAAAATGTCAGAATTATTAACCCTTCCACCAAATTTACCAAAATCTCAGAATGCTGAGGTTGGTGCAAGTAAATTTTGCCCTGGATGCGGACACGGAATAACTTTAAAAGCGCTTGAAAGCGCAATCGATGAACTTGGTATTCAACAAAAAACAGTTTTTGGCTGTGATATCGGATGTTCACTTTTGGCGTGGAATTATTTGGACGTAGATACGGTTCAAACCCACCACGGTAGAACAACTCCTGTTATCTACGGTTTCACAAGAGCAAACAAAGATGCTATAGGTATTGCTTATATGGGCGATGGCGGTGGTCTTGCAATCGGCGCACAACACTTAGTAAACGCGACTGTTCGTGGTGAAAGAATGATGATTGTTGTTGTAAACAATACCAACTACGGTATGACAGGCGGTCAAATGTCACCAACTACAATGCCGGGGCAAAAAACAGAAACAACACCTTATGGTAGAGATTGTGAAGTTACAGGTAAACCTGCAAAAGCTGCTGAAATGGTTGCATCAATTGCTGACAAGTCAAAATCTTTTGTTGCACGTTCAACTGTTTCTAACTTTATGAAGCTTAAACAAACTTTTGTAAAAGGTTTGAAGAACGTTGAAAATGGCGGTTTTTCATTTGTAGAAGTTCTTTCAATTTGTCCACTAAACTGGAGAACTAATAATGTTGATACGTTTGGCAGACTTAAACAAATGGAAGAATTCTTTGAGGTGAAAGAATTTTTGAGTCCGGAAGGGAAGTAAGTTTAAGTTGAAGGGTTGAAAAGTGAAAAAGTGGAAAAGTGGAAAAGTTCAGATAATTCCCTTCGGTCATTAATAAAAATTGTGAGCGTTAGCGAACTTAATGAACTCTTCAGCTATTCAACCTTTCAACTTTTCAACTCCACCATGATTTATACAAAAAGGAGACTACAAAATGTCTAGAACAAAAATAGTATTAGCCGGTGAAGGCGGACAAGGTGTTCAATCTGTTGCTAAAATTCTTGTTGAAGCGGGTTATGAGGCCGGTAAGCAAGTTTTATATATTCCAAACTTTGGTGTAGAACAAAGAGGCGGTGTTTCAATTGCTTTTTGCCAAATCGCTGATGAAAGAATCGGTGAGCCAAGATTTGCAAAAGGCGATATAATTATTATGCTTTCTGATAGAGCAATAGACAGATGCGAGGCTTATGTAAGCGAAAACTCAACTGTGGTTTACGATACATCTGTTTGTACTAAAAAACCGCAAGTCAAATGTAAACAAGTAATTGGTGTTGATGCGAATAAGATTGCGAACGAAAAACTTAGCGCAAGAGTATTCAATATAATTATTTTGGGCGTTTTGCTTGCAGCAACTAATGTTTTGAGATTGGAAGATATCAAAAATGCAATGGAAATGGCACTTGGTAAAAAATTCGACGCCAAACCCGAATTGAGAGAATTAAATTATAAGGCTCTTGAAATGGGAATGG
>CAKVGW010000079.1 GCA_934747325.1 uncultured Candidatus Melainabacteria bacterium
AGACCTGCAGAGGCGAAAATACTTGGAGGGCCACTTCCTGGGAAGATAGCACGTTGCCAACATCTAATTTAAGAAAAGAGATAAATTGATGGATTTCAGTTTATCTCTTTTTTTTGTTACGTGTTGTTGGGCTGAAAGTAAAAACGTAGGGTGCAAATTTTTGCACCAAATTAGAATGAATAAACTAGTATCGTGCTTATTTATTTAAAACTTTCTACATTATCGTCGTGTTCATTCAAAATTGTTGAACACGACCTACTCACTAGGTTGTTTTTTCAATTTATCGACTTTTTTATATTTGAGTTGAAGAGTGGATAAGTAGAATGGTTGAAAAGTTTGTTATAAAGTTAATAACAAGCTGGATTCTTCGCCCTAATCGGGCTCAGAATGACTAAAGCGTTAAGCTAACAAGTCTATGCGTCATTTTGAGGACTGATTAAGCCCGAGAAATCCAGCCTTTTGATAACTATTTTATTTTTTTATTTAATAAAAATTACACCAGTGAATTATCACTTAAAATTAAAATATAAGTTCGTGTTCAATTAAAAATATTGAACACGAACTACAAACTCGATATAATTATTAACCATCACCGAAACATTTATTAAATAAATAAATTTAAATATATTTGTGTTAGGATTGTTTTATGTTAAGAAAACTTCCTTTTATTTTAGAATGTTCAAGAATATTTTCACTTCCAATGACTATTATGTCTTGGCTAGTTATTTTCACGTATTCAATAACAGTTGCAGGCAATAAATTGTATGGTTTTATAGCCTTACTTGGTGTTTGCTTAGTACATTTAGCAGCAAATGTTTTAGATGATTATTTTGATTATAAGACTTTGATAAAACAAGTAAACTTTGACAAAAAAGAATATTTACAAAATTCTCAAAAAACGAAATGCCGATATTTAATATCAGGTATGATTCAAGAAAAAGATATGCTTTATTGGGCGTTATTTTATTTATTTTTTGCAGGATTAATAGGGCTATATTTTTTCTTTAAGTGTGGTGTGGGAGTATTATATTTTGCAATAATAGGCGGGTTAATCGCTTTGTTATATTCCTTTTTATCAAAAATCAGATTATCAGAATTAGCTATTGCAATTGCTTATGGTCCTGCATTATTTGGCGGTATTTATTATGTGATGACTAAGACTTATTCTTGGGAAGCTTTTGTATTATCAATTCCGACAATGTTCATTACAGTAATATTACTATATATACATACAGTTATGGATTTTGAATTTGATATTAAAGAAGGACATAATACAATTGCTAATGCTTTTGACTCTTCTTTGGATTCTTTAGTAGTACTAAAATGGTTGATATTATTTGCTTATTCAGCTCCTATTATTTTATGTATTTTAGATATTGCAGATTGGCAAGTTTTATTATGCTGGCTTACAATTCCGCTTGCAATTGATTTATATAAATCTATGGTTGATTACACTGTTAACTCGGAGTCAATTCCAGAACACAAATGGTTTCACTTTCCAATGGAAGATATGCGCGGAGCATCAAATTTCATGATAAGAATGTATCAATCAAGAAATTTGACCATTTATTACACACTATTATTCGTTTTGGGTTTGGTTTTGTCTTATAATTAAAAATGTTTGTTGAATTTATTTTTGTTTGACAACCATAAAAGATTTTAAAGCTCTGCCTGTGTCGCCTGTAGTTTGAGTTGATACAACACTAACATTTTTATAATTCAAAGATGTTGAACTTCCACCGTCAAACGCCATTGCGCTGTCTAAATCATAGCTTGCGCACAAATCTCTAGCTTCAAAGATATCCATTGGGTGTTCGTTTGTTACAATGAAAATATGCGCTTCTTGAGCACTATTGTCTAAATTCTTAATACCAATAAGTGTTCTTGCGGTTTTATGTAAAACAGAAGCTGATTCTCTCACTACATTTCCATCTTTATCTTTAACAACAAAGAATTCTTCTTCTAATCTAAGATTTGGTAAAAGTTGTGGACCGCCTTGAGCAGAAGTTTTAACGGAGCACATAAAATCAACTTTTGAATTGTGTTGAGCTATTTCGTATTTTAGCTTGCTATCACAATCTAGAACTCTGAATTCTGTTCTATTTAATACTTTTTGAAGATTTTGTCTTAAAACAGGATTCATCATTATGTTTTCATTAAACAAAGGGTCTTCTATTGTTTGAAAATCATTTACAATATAAGAAATCGTCTTCTGATTCTTTGGATCAAAAAATCCTGTGTTTATTGTAAGCAAAGAATTTCCTTTTTTGTGAGCTTCCCTATTAGTAATTAATGACGGTGATGAAACAAATTGAACTTGTTTCTTTATTTTATCACCACTCAAAACTATGTGATAAATTCCATCATTGTAATCAACTTTTAGAGGTGACGCAAAAACTGCTAACGTAGAAGCGAACAGTAATGATAATATTAAGATTTTTTTCATTTTATAAATCCCTTGATCTGTAGAACATTATAATAGCTAATAAAAATGCTAATGGTGGAATCGCTGCCGTTGCAAGAGGCGGCAAAACTCCTTTTTCAGCCAATAGGTCGAAGAATGGTAGAGTTATATAGTATACAAAGATACAGCCGATTGCAATAGTGAAACCGATTAATCTTTGCTCACGCGGTTTACTGAAACCTAACAAGCATCCCATAACCGCTAAAAGTACGCAAACAAAAGGATGGAAAAATCTTTGGTAATATTTGTTTGCCATTAATCTGTAATCTTCATCCAAGTTTTCTTTTTTCAACAAATCAATATATTTTTTTAAGTCTTTGTTATTTATATCTCTATCTTTTTTCGTTGAATTAATCATGATTGTATATGCGTCATTTGCATCTTCGCCATTCAAGATATAAGCTTTATCATGTTTTGTAATTTTCTTAAAAATACCATCTTCATTAATATCATAAGATGTAACGTTATCTAGAACCCAACTTGGCTCACCATCTGGATTTACTCCTTTGTGACCGATTTCGCCAACAAGAATATTATCTAAACCATGTAAATCATCGAAAACTTGCTTAGAAAAATTCATGACAATAACATCATTCATTTCACCTTCAAAGAACCTTGATACAATTACAGCTTGCTCAGGATGGTCGTTTTCATCTTTTTTAGTGTAAATGTATTGGGTTAGCATTTGCCCGCCCTTAATTTCCTCCAACTTTTGACAAGTATACGGAATCCATTTGTCATAAGTTACGAAACAAAGATAAGTCACTATAAAGCTCAAAACTAAAAGCGGGCGCAATATTCTTGAAAAAGACATGCCAACAGCTCTGAATATAGTTAATTCAGAATCTTTGCTCAATTTATCAAATGTGAATAATGAACCTAACAAAAGTCCAACAGGAAAAGCTTTTCCTAAAATTTTAGGCATTTCATAAATCAAAACAAGAACGCCTGTTTTTGCGGTATAAACGCCTTCCAAAACTTTTTTAATCGTATTCAAAAGCATTTCAGGTGCAATCCAAACAATCGTAAACAACATAATTGCAACGATTGTTGTAATTAAAACTTGTGTAAAAATATATCTGTCATAAACGGTAAAAGGCTTTTTCATACTAGAGTTTGAAGTCCTTTCCTAAATAAAATTCTTTGGCAACAGGGTCGTTTGCAACATCCGTACTCTTACCTTGAATCTTGATTTTCCCATCAAAAATTACATAAGCTCTATCTGTAATGGAAAGAGTTGCTTTAGGGTTGTGGTCAGTGATTAAAACTCCTAAGCCTTTTTCTTCAGATATTTTTCTTATGTTGTCTTTAATTTCACCAATCGCAATAGGGTCAATACCTGCAAACGGTTCATCAAGAAGCATGAAATCAGGACTCGCAGCAAGGGCGCGTGCGATTTCAACACGTCTTCTTTCTCCGCCTGATAGCGCAACCGCAGGTGATTTGCGAAGTTTCATAACACCAAATTCCGTTAACAATTCTTCAAGCTTCTTCTTCTTTTCGTTAACTGTTAATTTGTCATTCATTTCTAAAACTAATTGAATATTATCCTCAACTGTCAATTTTCTGAAAATTGAGTTTTCTTGCGGAAGATAACCGATTCCGGCTTTTGCACGCAAATTCATTGGCCATGCCGTAATATCTTTTCCGTCAATAAATACGTTTCCTGTGTTTGGTTTAACTAAACCAACTATCATATAGAAAGTAGTAGTTTTTCCGGCACCATTTGGACCAAGTAGACAAACAACTTCGCCTTTGTCCATAAAGAAGCTTACATCATTTACAACGCTTCTATCCCCGTATATTTTAACTAAATTCTTTGCTTCGATTCTCATTCTTATTCCCCAATGCTGTATTTATCTATAATACAACAAAAGTCCTTTAGATGTAATAAATGTAAAAATTATTTATTAATGTAAATAATTGTAACAAAATTAATAAAAAGTCTAAAGTTTTTCAAAAATATGCCGTAAAGAATAACATAAGGAGTAAAAATATGGCAAATGAAATTAATCCGACTAGCGGACAAGTTCCACAAAATACAAACGGAGGCGGAAAAGTAATTGATGAGGCAAATTATCAAATCCATGCCCCAAGAGAAAAAGGCCCGACAGCAATCGGTCGTGGCGGTGATCCGCTGTTTAGGGGTATAACAGCTTCCAGAGCTCAATTAGATGACTTGAATAAAGAAACTGCAACCGTTCAAAACTGGGTAAATAGAGAAGATTGTAACGACGTTGCAAGAAATTGCCTTAAGGAAGGTGATTTGAAAGAAATTTACTATGAAATCAAAGATGGTTTTGGTGAATATGGAAAAATTTCTTTGATGGGCTTTAAGACTCCGCAGGGAGTAGAAATTCCGCGGTTAAAAATTTATGACAAAGACGGTGAAGTCATTCAAGTTTTAACAGGACCGATGGCGATTGATGAATTGAATAAAAGGGCTTTGGCCTATAAAGAATCTAAGTATGAAGCTTTACCTGTTCAAGAAGATGAAAACGCAGACGTAATCGCTGACTACTCCGGCAATCCGCAAGATTATATTACTTAATCGTAGCGCTTAAAGCGCAAACATTGAATAAACATTTGAGGTAGTTCCCCATTTTAAATGGGGAATTTTGTTTTTTGTAAAAAGTTAATAATTTTGGTAATAAAAATTTAATTAACAAGTTGTGGTCATTCCCTCTCCTTAGGGAGAGGGTTAGGGTGAGGGGACTACAAAACATCTAACTAACAAACCATTCTTCTATCACTAACAAACATATTTATTGAATTTTTAAATATTACCTACGGCTTGAACCCTCTCCCTAAAATCTAAATTTCAAGCCCCCAAAAAACAATCGGCTTTCAATTTGATTTTATTCCCTCTCTCATAGAGACACTATTGTCCATGATTATTTTTATCAAATGAACGACAATCGCGCCACGAACGTGCAGCGATTAGCTGCGATAGTGAGCGTGAAAGTGCAAGCTCTGCTTGCTAATCATCCATTTTATAGAACGCTCGTAAGAGCGTAGGAAGCGGTAGCGTATTTTCTCTTTCTTTTGGTACTTTTCTTTTTCTTTACTTCGCAACAAAAGAGAAAGAAAAGTACATTTCAAAAAAAATTTTATTTTAAAATAATTCTTACTTTTTCTTCTTTGAAAAAGCAAGAAGAAAAAGTAAGCAAAAAGAAGAAACTTTCACAATTTCCTACAACCTTACGGTTGTGGTCTGAATGGATGTAGCGGATAAATCCGCACTCTTACGCTCGCTAAAAAACGCTCGCGGCGCGAGTGATGTTAAATATTTTTTTTTATTGAACACGATAGAGTTACTTAACAGATGTTTACATGATCAGTGCCATTAAGCAATTATTCTATAATTTATGACTTTATATATATGTAAGGTTATTTAGTAAGGTTAAAGTATGACATTAAAAGTAGATGGTATTGGAACAAATCCCATATATTTGAACAATGGTTACCCTATTACAAATTCTTTTAGAGGTGATTATGCTCAAACGAATTCTGTTTCATTAGATACTAGTCAACTCAATACTACTAATATTGCGCCTTTAGAAAAAGATACCTTAAATATATCGGCAAGTGATAAAATTAAAACGCAACAAAAAGAAAAAGGAATGTCAACTGCTACAAAGGTTGGCTTGACTGTTGTAGGGGCATTGGCAACGACTTATGCGTGCGTTGTTGGTCATAGAATGCTAACAAAACCATCAATCGAAAAAGTTGCGCAAAATTTCTCTGAAATTTTTAGAAGAGATGTTTCTAAAGAAGAAGCACA
>CAKVGW010000080.1 GCA_934747325.1 uncultured Candidatus Melainabacteria bacterium
TGTATAATAAAGAAAAATAGAGAGGTAGGAAAGTATGGAAGTTTCACTAAATTGGTTAAATGAATTAGTAGACCTTAAAGATATTGATGTTAAACAAATTGCTCATGAACTTACTATGAGCGGTTTAGAAGTTGAAGAAATCGAAGAATTAAGACCAAAATTTACAAATATAATTACTGCAAGAATTGAAAAAATAGATAATCACCCAAATTCTGACCACTTACACCTTGTAACCGTTAACACAGGTTCAGCGTTAAAAACAGTTGTTTGTGGTGCGCAAAATATTCAAGTTGGTCAAGTAATTCCTTACGCATCAGTTGGAAGTAAAGTGCTAGATCGTAAATCAGGTGAACAATTTGAACTTACTCCTGCAACAATTAGAGGGGTCGAATCTCAAGGTATGTTATGTTCAGACGACGAACTGGGCGTTTCTGACAGAAATTATCAAGAAGAAGATGGAATTCTTGTATTAAATAGAATTTTCCCTAATGTTGGTTTAGGCTTGGATGTAGAAAATGTTTTAGGTTTTGAAAAGGATTATATTTTGCATACTGCACCAACTGCAAACAGAGGCGATCAGATGTCTGTAATTGGTATTGCAAGAGAACTTTCCGCATTATTCGACAGACCTTTGAACTTTGACTATGCAGCAAGAAATGCAAAAACTGCGGATTTTGAAGTTGAAATAAAAGATAACGATGTTTGTAAATATTATTCAATCAGTGTTTTAAAAGATATTACAATAAAATCTTCACCTGATTGGATGCAAAAAAGACTTTTATCTTCAGGCATAAGAGCTATTAATAATGTTGTCGATATTACAAACTACGTTATGTTAGAATATGGCACTCCTCTTCATGCTTTCGATTTGGATAAATTGAACGGATATTTGTGTGTAAGACGTGCAGAGGAAGGTGAAAAACTTGTAACATTGGATGAAGTAGAAAGACAACTTCACCACGATACAGTTGTTATCGCAACAAAGGAACAACCTGTTTGTTTAGGCGGTGTATTTGGCGGTGCTAATTCCGAAATTGATGATAATTCTAAAAATTTAGCTTTAGAAGCGGCTTATTTCACTCCTCAAGCTAACAGAAAAAGCTCTCGAAGTGTAGGATATAAATCAGATGCTTGCTCAAGATTTGAAAGAGGAGTTGATATTGAGGCTGTTAAATCAGGTTTATTAAGAGCCGTTGAGTTATTAGAAAAATACGCTGATGCCAAGTTTGAAGGTTTAGCAGAAGCCGGTGAAAACAAACTTGAGCCAATTGAAATTACTCTAAGATATCCGCAAATTAAAAGAATGTTGGGTTGTGAAATTGAAGCTTCTAAATGCTTGGCAATTTTAGAAAAGCTTGGTTTCACAATTTTAGGTAAAAATGAAATGGCTTGCAAAGTTCAAGTACCTTCATTCCGTGCTGGTGACGTAACAAGAGAATGCGATTTAATTGAAGAAATTGCAAGAATAAACGGTTATGACAAAATTACACCAACTCTACCAAATAGAGCAGGAACTCCTGAAATCAGCCTTGCTGAAAGAGTTATCAATAAAGTTCACGATTTAATGAGAGCGGCAGGACTTAATGAAATGCAAACTTCTTCTTTGATTGGCGAACCTTTGCTTAAACAATTTAATATGTCTTATGACAAAGAAAATGCTATTTTTGTTGAGAATCCTGCATCAGAAGATTTTGCAATGCTTAGACAAACGCTTATAGCAAGTCTTTTAAATTGTATGAAATACAATTACGATAACGGTCAAAAAGATTTTTGGGGTTATGAAATCGGACGTAGTTATTTGAAAGTTGGTGAAACAACCGAAAAAGAAACAGGTATTAAGGAAACTCAAACTTTAGCAGGTGTAATTACAGGTAACGTTCAAAATTCTTTATGGCAATCAACAGGTGATGTTGACTTCTATACTGTAAAAGGTATTGTTGACAAAGTATTAGAAGAATTCGGTTTGACAAGACGTATTAAATTCTCATTGTTAGCAGATTCACTATTAGCTGATTCTCATAAATGTTTGCATCCATATAAAACTGCGGTTTTAACTATGTTAGGTAAAAAACCTGAAGTTATAGGATATTATGGTGAGCTTCATCCTGAACTTAAAAATAAATTAAAACTTAATCAGGATGCGTTCTTGTTTAAGTTAGATTTAGATATGTTAATTTCAGGCGTAAATGAATCTGTTGTAAGATTTAAAAAACTTTCTCAATTCCCTGAAGTTCAAAGAGATTTGGCGGTTATCATTCCTGCTAAAACAACTTGGGAAGAATTGGAAAAAGTTGTTAAAAAAGGCGTGGATAACAAAATCTTTGCAGGTTGCGAAGTTTTTGACGTATACCAAGGCGAACACGTTCAGGAAGGATTTAAGTCAGTTGCGTTCAGAATCAGAATGCAAGATGCTAATTCTACAATGACAGACGAAATGATTGAAACACAAATGGCAAATGTTAGAGCAGTTCTTCAAAAGAACTTGCCTGAATTGTCATTCAGAGGATAAGAAATCTTTAGAAGCAAAAAAGATGCTCAGTAGAGCGTCTTTTTTGTATTATTAAATTTAAAGTTTAGCTTTTATTCTTTCCACCAACTTTTCAACGCTCTCTTTTTCTTCTTGCGGAATATCAAAATTCAAATAATCTTCAAAATATTCAATCGCATCTTCATAATCATTTCTTGCCAAGAATAATACACCAACTTTTTTGTAGGCAAGCGTAAATTTATCATTCACAGCAATTGCCTTCAAATAATTTGAAATTGCTTTATCAATTTCATTATTAGCTTCATAAGCTTGCGCTAAAGCGTAATAAAGAAGTTCATTGTTTTCTTGATAAGTTATAACTGTTTCAAAGTTAGAAATCGCGCTTTCGTAATCACCGAGTTCAAAATAAACATGACCTAAATCATAATAAGCATCATAGTTTTCAGGTTCACCATCCAAAACTCTCTCTAATTCGTCAATAGCATCATCCCATCTTTGGTCTTCTATATAAACCCTTGCTAACAAATGTGCTATTGCTAAATTATCTTGTAATTCGTAACTTCCGCGTTGCAAAGTTCCAAGCGCTGATGCTAAATCGCCGGCTTTATAATACAAATCAGAAAGGTTAATATAAGCTTGCGCAAGTTCTGGGTCAAGCTCGATTGCTTTAACATAATAGTTTTCAGCTTGTTCAAAATTAGCTAAACAAGAATACGCAACACCTAAATTGTTATAAATATCAGCATTATCAGGTTCTGTTTCCAAAACCGAATGAAAAGCATCAATTGCCTCTTTATATTTACGTTCTTTAAACAGGCTCATTGCCTTATCAATTTTTTCTGACATCTATAAGTCCTCTTCGTCTTTTGTATCAATATTATGAATAATTGTTCTAACATTACCTTCGGCTACGAAATCTTTTGGGTCCATCGTCATTTTGATTTTATCAGCGATAATATCTTTGTCTTGTTGAACAATTTTAGAACGTCCTACAAAATAAATTTCGTTTGGTTTATTTGTTTTAGCATCAGGAAATACTGAAACTTTTGGACCTTGAGCATAATAATCATCATACCAAACTTTTACATGACCGCTTCCGACATAGGTATTTTGTTGTTTACTGTATTGCTGATAATCAGAGTGGATAGTCAATTTTTTACCATCATCAGAAATCGCAATTGTTTTAGTATTGCCGGAAACACTCATTTCCTCTGTGATTGGATTATAGACAAAGTGGTGACCTTCTGACTCATTTTGTTCTTGTTTAACTTTCGCATTACCGATTAAGTCGATTTTTCTCAAACCGCCTTTTTGGTCTGCAATAATAACGGCTTTATCAGAATAAGTGTCAATATCTTTGTATTTAATTGTTACACCGCCTGTACAAACCATTACACTGCTCTTTGTATCGTATTCTTGAACATCGGCGTTGATAACAACGATAGGCGTATTACCTTCCGTAATTACGGATTGAGCTTCGCCTTCCGCTCTAACAACTTTATTAATCAAAGAAACTTTCAAAATATTTGCTTTAACTTCTCTTTTCTTATTTTCATTTACTTCATAAGCGTAAGGTTTGTCATAAAAAGTTGCTGTATCAAGCTTATTGTTACGTCTTATAGAAACATCTGCTCTATCACTTTGTACCGTTAGATTATCCAGCTTAACTTTAACTCCGCCATCAAGTTTGATTTTATGTTCTGAATCAGAAAATGTTTGAGTTTTTGATTCAATAATCAAGTCAGAAGAGAAAACCGCCATGCTTGATAATATAAGTAATGCGACTATTAAAATCCTTTTCATTATTTCTCCTTATCGCTGAAAATCTTTGTATTGGTTTTACCGATGATTCTAAATTTTTCATAACCTGGGTCGATAACACCTTTTTGAGCAGTTGCTATCATATCACGATTTTTCTTAATAACAACGTGACCATCCGCAACAGTTTCTTTTCCATTGCCGTACCAAGTTAATTTATCGGTATTAAGTGATGTTCCATCTTCTAAAACGATATAAGTGTTATCATAAAGAGTTATCACACCGGCATTTTCATCATACGTTCCTTTAGAAGATTGAAAGCTCATTGCAACTTTGTTTTCTTTATAAAAATTACCGATTACATTATTAAGAGTTGCGATGCTGTGGTCATTGCTGTAATGCCCCGTTTCACCGTAGATTTCAAAATATTTATTACCATCTTTTGTTTCAGTAATAATAATACCTGCTGCATCAACTTTTTGTTCATCTTCAGAGTTTTTAAGCTGTGAACGATTAAAGTTTGCAGTGATTACGCCTGCTGAAATAAACGCCCAAGCCATGACAAAAATCACCGCAAATACTGCAATGAAATAATTGCGTTTCTTCTTATCTAATCCCTTAAATCTCTCGTATAATTTTTTAAGATATTCCATAACAAAATTCTAACACAGTGAGGGTGAAATGTACACAAAATAAAAAACCCACCTCTCGGTGAGTTTTTAAATTCGGAGACGGTGGGATTCGAACCCACGATACAGGTTGCCCCATATAACACCTTAGCAGGGTGCCGCCTTCAGCCGACTCGGCCACGTCTCCACGGCGTTGAAACTATAATACCATAAACTTTTTATTTTGAAAAGCCTTTGTATTTAAATTCTGTTTAATTTATAAACATGCAATCGCCATAACTGTAAAAACGGTATTTTTCTTTGATAGCTTCATGATAAGCTTCAAAGATAAAATCTTTTGTTGCCAAAGCACTTACAAGCATCAATAGCGTTGATTTTGGCAGGTGAAAGTTTGTAATCAATTTATCAACAACCTTGAACTCATAAGGAGGATAAATAAATAATTCAGAAGCACCCTTGCATGCCTGAATTCCGCCAAATAGTTTATACGCTGTTTCCAATGTTCTAACGCTCGTCGTTCCAACTGCAACAAGTTTTTTACCTTCTTGTTTCGCTTTATTAATCAAATCCGCTGTTTCTTGCGTAATTTCAAAAGTTTCAGAATCCATGTGGTGGTCTAAAATATTATCACACTTAACAGGTCTAAATGTTCCAATCCCTACATTTAAAGTAACATATCCTATTTGAACACCTTTATCTGCAAGTTTTTTTAAAATATCTTGAGTAAAATGTAAACCTGCAGTCGGAGCGGCAACAGAGCCTTCTTCTTTCGCATAAACTGTTTGATAACGTTCAAAATCAAGTTTTTTCAACTCTTCATTTGACATTTTACGTTCTATATAAGGCGGAAGCGGGATGTTTCCTACTCTATGCAAAATTTCAAAAATATCACCATCATAAACCATTTGAACAAGCCATTTACCATCATCTGGAAGTGGCATTTTAACTTCGCAGGATAATTCATCAGAAATCTTAATAACAGTACCGACTCTAACGCGTTTAGAAGGCTTAATCAAAACTTCCCATTCTTTGTTTTCCCTCTCTTTAAGCAAGAAAACCTCAATCTTTGCACCTGTATCTTTGTAACCGTAAAGACGAGCAGGAATAACTTTTGTATTATTTAATATCAAAATATGATTTTCATCTAACAAATCTACAATGTC
>CAKVGW010000081.1 GCA_934747325.1 uncultured Candidatus Melainabacteria bacterium
GCGTCTTCTACACAAACATCAGATGTATTAACTAGATTAATTTCAGGCTTTGTCATAACAATAATTGTACATAATATAGCATAGTGGCGCAAGTTTTATTTGTAAAACTTTACGTTTCATTATGGTATAATTTAAGCCACGAGGTATATATATGTTTAGATTAATAAAAATAATTTTTAACGCATTTCTTCTTGTACTTGCAATCATGGGATTTAATGCAATTGGCGGACAAAAATATGTTGAAGCAGTAAAAATAAGTGTTGGAAATTTTATTCAAGAGCATGCTTTTGAAAGTGCAAAAAAAATTGGCAATTTTTCTAATCTAAACGAAGAATATCAAATTGATAACGCCGTAAACCTTGTAGGCTATAAAGCCGTACTTGCGGAACATAAAGCTTCCGGTCAAAAAATGGTTATTGTAGATTCCGGGAAAAAGCCTTTATTAACTCAAGAAGATATTAAAAGCTCACAAGTTGAAACTAAATTAAAAGATTTATCCGAAAAATTTAAATATCAGGCAATCACAGTTCAAGATATCAAAGTTACCAATCGCGGCACTATGAAAGTTTACGGCAAGCAAGTTCCTTATGCGAAATTCGACGCGCATGTAACAAAGCTTCCGTTTTCGGATATTTCAGGTATAGTTGCAAGTGTTACAACCTCTGACGGTTCCGAAAAACTCGCACTTTCGATTAGTGAAAAGAAAAAGTATTCGCAACTAATTACAAACGAATTTTATAAAGGCGTTGAAGAAAATTAGTTTACGGTTATAAACTCAAATAGTATTCTTTTAATAGTTTTGCGTCATCTTCAATATTAGGGCTTTCGCAAACAACAGCACCTTTTACGTCAAACGCTTTAAATGCTTTTAATAAATCTTTATAGTTAAAATCGGATTCTTCCAAGTTTAAATGCTTCTTTTCACCCTTTGCACCGTATTCTATACCTGCTACGTGGGCATGAAAATTATCCAGTGCAACTTGTCCCAACTCATTTCCGATTGTTTCAAAAATTTCTGAAAATTCATCATAAGTATTTACTATACCGTTATATCTGGCATGAAGATGTGAAAAATCTACGCAAGGCAAAACTTGTTCAAACTCTTTAGAGAGTCTTACAATTTCTGCTAAATCGCCCCATTGCGTAGCTTTTCCTGTTGTTTCAGGTCTAATCCAAATTTTATTATTTGTTTTTGATAATGTATCAACAATAATTTGTGTTTGTTTTACAACCTGCTTATAAACAAGTTCAGCCTCCATACCTAAATAATATGCTGCATGATAAGTTATGCTATAGCCGCCAAGCTCGTTTGCTACATCTGCTGTTTCAATAATTCTTTGTGTGCTTGCTTCTACTTTTTCTTCTTCTCTTGCGTTCAAATTAACGTAAAATGGTGCATGAGCTGTAATCACTTTTTTTGAATTTCCAACCGCTTCACGACTTTTATCGCTTATTCTAACTCCGCGCACAAACTCTAATTCAAGTCCGTCTAAATTCATATCATCAAGAACTTTAAAACCAACTTCATATCCTTTGCCTTCTGCTCTAAGCGGTACACCTGCCGTTAAAAAATTTAATTTATCCATAATCTTACCTTATTATTTAAACTCTTCCCCGATTTTAGGATTAACAATTCTGATAAAATCTTTGCTGTCGCCCATAAAAAAGCTTCCAAATTGCATAACCGTTGGCACAACAAGACCTTTAGAAGTAGCAATAAAGAATTTATCATCTTCAATTTTTGCAACCGTTCCGGCTGGATGCGGAACACAAAACGCGTCAGACGCTACTTCCACCTTCATAATTTTCATCATATTTCCACGAAATGTTGTACTTGCAAGTATAAACGGGTTTAATGCTCTTACAAAACGTTCTATTTCTTCAGCAGTTTTATTATAATTTATAAATAATTCCTGTTCGCTCAAGCCTTTTCCAGAAATAAAATCACCATTCGGCTGTTTTATTCTCGGCAACGGTTGATTTTCATACGCTCTCAAGACTTGTAAAAGCAGTTCAATACCAATAACATTAAGCTCATTAAAAATAGTTCCCATTGTTGCTTTTGAATGTATATGATAAGGTTTTTGAGCAATAATATCACCCGTATCAAACTTTTCATCCATAAAATGAATAGTTACGCCGGTTTCGGTTTCACCGTTCATAATCACTCGTGAATATGGGTTTCCGCCTCTGTATTTTGGAAGCATTGAAGGATGGACGTTAATAAACCCGTCTTTAGTTGATTCCAAAAGAATTCTGGGAATTTTGTAATTAAACGAACAAACAACAGCTGCATCAACATTCAATGCACGAATTTTTTCGATTAATTGAGGTTCATCCAATTCATCATAATCGACATAATTCAATCTTCTTGAATATACGAAGTTTTTGAAATCATAATACATGTTGTGGTCTTTTTTAGGGCCTAAAACTCCAACAATATTAACGCCCGCCATCAACAGACCATCAAGCCCGATATAAGCCATATCAGGAATTCCGACAAAAAGTATTCGTTTTTTAAACATCGTTCTATTGAACATTAAGCACTAACCTTTGTTTTAATCATTTCCTCAAGAATTTTTGAACAATCATTAACCATATTTGAGCAATGAGCTTTTCTTTCAGGAGATGCCATATCCATTCCTCTTGTCAAAACTCTGCAACAAGTAGCTTTGTGAGTTTTTGTAAATTCTAAAATAAATTCTCTAGCAGTTGCTCTTGCTTGAACATCATTGCCTGCTTGGTTTTCTTTTCCAAACAAATATCCCAAAACAATTTGAGAGCCTGCTACTGCACCGCAAAGACAACCGGAACCCATACCTCCTGAAAAAGAAGTTGCTACAGGCAAAAGTTCTTTTGGAACTAAACCTTTTTCTATTGCTTCCATAACTATACTTTCAGAACAAGAATAACCTTGATTAAAATATTCAGCTGCTTTCACTTTTTTATCCTCACTTTATTCTATATTACCATCAAATCCGATTTTTAACTAGAGGGAAAAGTGAATATTACTATTTTAATCTTTCTAAAGGATTTTTTGCTCCAATTGAAGGTAAAAATCTAACATCTAAAAGCTTATAATCTTTTATCTTACCAAGTTTGTTTCTTATGATTTGAAATTTTGTATGTAATATGTATGAGATATTATTTTCGTCTTTAATTTGACTTCCATCATATTTTACAAATTCTAAACCTTTACTATTATAAAGCTTTATTGCGTGAATAGTATCTTCCGAGTATGGATGTTTATATAATTCTCGCGCGTGGGACATATTTTTGCCAATGCTTTTTGCTAAATATTCTTCAAATATTCCGACATCTAATCCTGAAATTATATATGATATTGGAGCAAATTTTTGGGGTTGATTAGCAGACCTGTTATAAAAAGAGCGCACATGAGGAATATTTCTATAATCGGCATCCGTTGCTCCTATATATGCACGAATTTTTTGCTCAGCCGGATTTAATGGCTTTTTGCTTTCTATAAGAGGTTTATTTAAGACTCTAACCAATTTCCCTTGTAATTTTTTCACTAAATCTAAATTCGACACAGGAGCAAAACTTCCGTTTGTTTCCGCTACCCAATGCGCAACCGGATATGTAGATTTAAAATTTGTATTACAATAGTTTGTTGATATTAGCATAGAACGATACCTCTTAAGCATTTGTTTTGAGTTTTTTTTGAGGTTTTACTTTACCATATTGTTCGATTTTAGCCTCGTATAAGTGGTTATAATATTTTCTCGCATCTCTTGCTTTATATTCCGGATTTAATTTTTTATCCTTTGCAATTTTTGCCTCTGCTTTATCAATTATTTCAATGATGTCTTTTACTTCAAACATACGTGTATTGTCCACATTACGTTTTTTAAGCAAATAGTTTACAAATTTCTTATTGTTACCATTTATTCTTAAATATAATCCAAGAACATCTTGATTTGCAGAACGAATTTTTCTTTTTCCTACAGCTCGGTCAGCTTTTCTTGTATCATTAATGGATGCAAAAATTTCAGGAAGCATTCCCAATCTCATTTTAGTTGCATTTTTTGCATATAAATCACTTTGTCTGGAAAAAGTTTTTGCTCCCAATTTCGGAGTTATAAAATTAAGAACGTTATCTGCTACTATTTGTTTTAAATTCTTTGAAGAAGCATGCTCCATCTGCGTTTCTTCAACTTTTTTAACTTCTTCAATTAAAGCATCTGCTTTCGATTGTTTTAACGTTTTTTCTGTTGCAACATCTGATGACTTCTCTACACCTGTTGAAATCGACATTGCTGAATTTTTGTCAGATATTAATTTATCTTTTAGTATATTTATATAATTTTCTATTTTTAGATAAGCTTTTTCAAAAATAGAATATGATGGTTTAAAACCATAAGCAACTCTTTTATATTCTTGTGCCTTAAATTTTTTGATATCATAAAATGGATCTTTAAGATTTCGTTTTAATGCTTCAACACATTCATCCTCGTTTGTATTATCAATTATTTTCCATGCATTTTTTCTAAAAATATTCAATTTTTTTGTTGAAACATTGTTTAAAACATCTTCTATTTGTTGTGGTTTATAATTTCTTAATTTAACCAAAGACTTCTCTAAGAATTTTTTTGCTTGTTTATCATTATCAGCCATTTCAAAAATTCTTACCAACGATGCAAAAGTTTCTTTTCTATAAGAACTATTTAAATGATGGAAAGAATAATCAAAAGCTCTTAATAACCTGTGGCGCAACTTTTCATTATCTTTGTTTAAAGTTTGTAATGTTTTTAAAATATCTTTGTCTGCACCACTACTAAGCATTTCATCGGTTAAACTTAAATGGCTCATTATTGATTGCATAAATTTATTTGTATATTTATTATAAACTGCAAAATAAACATCTTTGTTTAAGACATCTGTGCCTTTCAAGCTAAATTCATTTTGTATGTTTTCCTTCTCTAGTTTTAATCTAAATAAATTTTTATCATAAGTTTTTGATTCAAAAAGAGAATCCAATTGTTTAACAGCATCAGGATTATCCTTATTCAACATTAGAAAAGGTTTTATGTCCGAATATTTCTTAACATATTCTTTTTTAAAAGAAGATTCCAAAAGTTTACTTGCTAATGTTTTAGAAGAATTATTTTGTGAATCCAACACCTCATCATTTAACCTTTTTATAAATTGCAATGTTTTTGAATCACCTTTTGACTCAACAAAAATTTTTGCCAAATCTGAAAAAGAACTTGCAAAACGTTCTGCTAAATCATAATGTATTTGTTTTGGCTTTTTAACATTTTGAAAAATAGTATTTATAGTTCTTGAATCTTCTATTTCTTCCGGTTTTCTATAAAAATTAAATTGATTATATTTTTCTATCAACGAATCTAAAAAATACATCCTTTTTCCTGATGCATTTTTAGACATATCTGCTATATCTTTTAAGTTTTGGTTTAAAATTGTTGCTGCTTTTTGCTGAATATATTTTTTTTGTCCCAAACTAATTCCACGAGCTTGAAATTGTACTTGACTGTAACCATCGATTTTATTCATACTTATATCCCTTTTTCTTTATTCTATCATTTTATACTTAAAGAAAAACCCGTAAAAATATTTTTTGTTAGTTTTAAATATTGTACGCAATAAATCTACACAATTCAATAATTTTTTCAGGATATATCCCAATAAGCATTGTAACAACCGTTGTTACAACAAGAACAAATTTTTGAGAAAAATTTGCATTCAAAATTGGCACAAGAGTATTTTTATCACATTCTGCAAATAAAGGTAGCAGTATTTTTAAATAATAATAAAGAGCAACAACCGTTAATAGTAATAATGCTAATAAAAATGGTACAAATATCAATCCAGAATTTGCAATCGCTGTGAATAAATAGATTTTTGCAATAAAACCTGATGTTATCGGAATTCCTGCTAAAGCTAAAATTGAAACCGCGTAAGCACCTGTTAAACCGTGGCTTTTGTAAAAAATTCCTTTAAAATCTTCAACGTTCATTGAATTTTTGTCGTTATAGATATTTAAAAATGCAAAAGC
>CAKVGW010000082.1 GCA_934747325.1 uncultured Candidatus Melainabacteria bacterium
CAAGAAAACGGCAAAACTTTAAAATTTGATATGAACGATGGCAAAACCGTATCAAAATTTTCATCTCCCGAACGCGCTATCGCTGCTTATCAGGCGATGTATATAAAGTCACATAATGATACTGTAATAAAAAAAGTAGAACAGAATTGTAATAGATACGAAGAATTAAGAAATAAAAAAGAAGTAAACGGTAAATTGATATATTCAGAAGAGGAGGAATTAATAATACTAAGAGCAACTCCTGAAGTCCAAAAAAAATTTGGTGTGGAGGATTCTAAGTTAGAAGCTCTTCGAAAGAATGAGTTTGAAAACAGTTTAAAACCTAATAGATTCGTAGACAATCAAGAAATATCTTTAAAACTTCCTGATACTCCAGCTTTAGACGCATGTGATATGAATCGACAAGGATATGCAGGAATTTTACATTTTGCATACCAAAAAAATGTACAGCAAGAAATTTCATTATGTCTCGATAAAATTATTGAGCAAATCCCACAAAACTTCAAAATATCAAAATTTGATATTCATCCAAAACATGATAATGATGTGATGTTGCCTGATGGTACAATTCTTTCAAAAAATAATCTACCCAATAAATATGTTATGAATGGTAATATTTATATCTATTGTCGTGACAAGGATGGAAAAGAATATCACCTTGTCGCAACTACACCTGAAGATATTAAAAAAGCTCAAAGAATATATGATTACATGTCACAATTACCTAGGGTTGAAAGAAGTATTATCGGATATGTTCAAAACGATATTAAAAATGGAATTCCGTATAAGCAGTCAATTAAAGCTAGAACTGATAACTATCAAGCAGCAATGAATAAAGCAAAGCAAGATAGTTTTAAACAACGTATAAATAACATACTTTCAATGGGTAGCAGTGCTCCTACTGAAATTAAATTTGTAACAATGGATAGTCCTGAAATCGCAAATATTACTCTTTCTATTAAAGAAAAAATAAATGCAAAAGTAAAGAATCAGAAATTAGAAGAAGTATTAAACAAGAAAAAAATTGATACTATGTATTCTAGAAATGCAGCTTTTGGTGAAGTCGCTGATAATATATCAGCACATCTGACAAATCTTTTTTATCGTTTATCAACAGAATTAAATCTAGATCCGATGAAAGAATATGCTTATGATAAAGAAATGCCTTATGATACTCCGATAGAATTGCCGGATGGAACTAAAATCATTAGAGAAAAAGTTGTAAAAGATGATAATTTTAAACATGAACCAAATGATATTATTTCATACATAACACCTAACGATAAAAAATATTCGTTACAATGTTTTAGTGCCTTAAATGCAGGCTATGCTAGAAATATCGAAGATATGATGTTGCAAGTGATTGAAATGCAAAATAAAACAAAATTGCCTTACATAAAACCTGAAACTAAAGTTGATTTAACACCTGAAGCAAAAGCTCAAGTTAAAGACGCTGTTCAAAATATCAGAAACAATTATAGAGCTTCTTTTGACCAGATTAAAGCTGATTTAAAAGCCATGGGACTTGATGACATCGGTAACATGTCAATCAGACTTAAAGGTGAACAAAGTTTGTACGACAAAATTGCAAACTACATGTTAGAGCATAAAGGTGCGACTTTAGAAGACGCAATTAAAGATGTTCGTGATGCAATCGGTGCAAGGACTGTTGTTGAATCAGGCAAATTTGCGAATCACCCTGAAGTAAAAGCGTTATTAGATGCAGGAAAAGAACGTGAAGCAATGCTTAGAGCAGCTGAATTACAATCCGAACCTGCCGTAGAATCCTTGAAATCTGAAATTCTAAAACAAGAACAAAATAATAATCATTTAGTGACAGCAAGAATTAGCAATTATGTTTCACCTGATGGAATTCCATATCTTTCTGAAAATCAACTTGCAGATTTGAAACAATTTGCTGCAAATCATGGTGTGAAACTTAAAATAAATTTGAGAATTGACCCTAGCGACCCTAATTTCTCAAAAATTGATGAAAACTACAAACCTACAACAAAATCACAACCTTCGGGTTATACCGCATTGCAAGTTAATTTTATTACAAAAGACGGCAAAATAATCGAATGGCAATTCAGAGGCGACAAAGTCAATGAATTTGCGGAAGGCGAACATATTCCTTATGATTTAAGAACCGGCAAGAATATTATCGGTGAGCATAAGGAATTGGAAGAACTTTATAATCCGTTTATTGACATGTTATCTGAAAAGAACATGAATAAAGAAACATACAAAGAGTATAACCGCTATTTGAGCGATTATTATACACACTTGAGAAAGCTTGAATTAGGCTTTGATAGTGTTGAACCTAAGCTTGAAGACTACGGCAAAGGCTTTAAATTTGACGAACGTTTGAGTGCAAAAAATCTTATTGTGTTGCATGAAACTGCAGAAAAAATTAAAAATAAAGTTTTGTCAGTAAAAGATGCGATGGACGAGTATAACAAAAAAATAGCACAAAACAAATAATTGACTGATTTTAGAAACTAATGGTAAAATAGGTGTACAATGAACAAAATTAATCCGATACAACAAAACAAAGCAAAGTTTCAAGGAGTTAAGACTCCTCATAAAGAGGTGAGAACTATGGAAGAAGCATTCAAGAAATTTGTCAAAATAATTCGTGACAGAGCTGAACGAGAGGTGCCTGAATACGGTGACTTTGCACCTGTTTATGAGCAGTTCGCCAATCCTAAAAAAGAATTATCCGCAACAGATTTTATGCTTAAGATTTCTAAACCTCCAAAGTCTGTTGAAAACAACGAAAAAATTCGTAATTTAGAAGTTGTTGCTTACAAGCTTCCTGCACCATATAAAGCAGAATGTATTGTTGCGACGGGTACAAAAGAAGAACTTATGCAAAAATTGCAAGATTCAAAACTTTTGAAAGAAATCAACGAAACCGCAGAAAGTCTTGCAAAAGATTTAGACGATATTTAGACGTGGGAAAATCGTCAATTACTTTATATTATAAAAAGTCATCTCATTAAAAAATCCCTGATTTTTGCGTGAGAATCCACCCCATTAAAAAATCCCAGTGGCTAACTGGGATTAAAAATTTGGGCAGGGGTAAGGACTCCGTTTGCGAGCAGAAAAAGGTGACTAAATGTCACGTTTTTCGTATAGGTATGCTTTTTTTGTTGTAAAAAGACACATTGTTTGATTATTTATGACAACTAGTTTGACTATTTCGGCAACTTTAAAATTCTTAATAAAAAAGTAATTTTTTTAAGAAAAAAAATACTTTATATAGGTATAGGGGATTTTAAAGATGAAAATTTTATCAAAATTGAGCAATTTCTTTATGAGAAGAAATAATACAACTTTAGGTGAAAATTTGTTTGGATTAAAAAAACAACTAAATAACAAAATGACCGACAGATTACAGGAACTTGAAATCACAAAACAATTAAAAATTTTAGAAAATGATTTAAGAAAACAAGAAAACGACCTGTTTTTTGATATGGCACAGGTGGATGTTGATACAGAGAACGAAATAAAAGAATTAACTGCAAAAACACGATTTAAAGCAAGTCCAAGCAATTATTTTACTTTGTATTTTGAGAAAATGTAAACAAAAGCCGAGAGTTTTTAATTCAAACTTTCGGCTTTATACTTATAAAATATTTATTTTTTTATCCTTCTGCAACAACAGAAATCCTTTGTCTTATATGATTTCCTTTTGCTGCCTCATCTATCATAGCAATAGCATAATCGGCATAACTAATTACACTTTCGCCTTTTGAATTGGGTGTTAATTCTTCGCCGTTCAAGATGTATCTGCCTGTTTTAATTCCGTCTGCTTGGAAATCGGCAGCAGGGCTTATGTAAGTCCATTTAACATCGTTTCTTTGTCTTAATTCGTTTAATGCTTTTCCCATATTACTTGCAAGAGGTTTAAATATATCAGGGAAATCAGGTGTTTCCATAACTGTCATTGTGTGTTCGGGCTTTACATATAAACTTCCTGCACCGCCTACAACTAATAATCTTGTATCAGTACCGGATAAAATATCACATAAGTGTTTTAAACTTGTTGAGTGTTTTGGGAGTTCATCTTCTGCCCAAGCACCAAAAGCATCTATTACAACATCAAAACCGGTTAAATCTTCTTTTGTTAAATCAAATAAATCTTTTGTAATAACTTTTTCAGCATTGGTTTTGTTATCACCTCTGACAACTGCTGTTACATCAATACCTCTTTCAACCGCTTCATTTGTAATCAATTTTCCTGCTTTTCCGTTAGCACATACAACTGCAATTTTCATAAATTTTTTCTCCTTTTATTTGACATTTCTTTTTACAAGTATATAATAATATCATAAGTAACTTATGTAAAGTAAGCACTTAAAAGTTATATAGTAACCAAATAGAAACTATTGAATAATATATGGGTTTAAGATATGAAAAAGAAATATGAATTGCCGCTTTGTCCTGTTGAAGTAACTTTACAAATGATTTCCGACAGGTGGAAAGTATTGATAATAAGAGATTTATTGAGCGGTACAAAAAGATTCGGAGAATTAAGAAAATCAATAGGGAATGTATCGCAGAAAGTTCTGACATCAAATTTAAGGTCAATGGAAGATGACGGACTTATCAAAAGAAAAGTGTTTGCAGAAGTTCCGCCAAGAGTTGAATACACATTAACTGATACAGGCATGAGCCTTAAACTTGTATTAGATTCTATGGAAAAATGGGGAAAAGAGTATAAGAATAAATTTGAGGAATAAATAAAATGGAAAAAATAAACAAATTATTAGAATACTATGTAAAATCTATAAATGAGTGTGATACAGAACTTGCTCAAAATTTTTGGGATAACAAAGAACCTGTATCTTTTATTCACCCGCTTGGGTATGAGCATAATTTTGATGAAATAAAAAATCATTTTTATTTGGAAATTATGGGCGGCAGGTTCTCAAAAAGAGAGTTGAGATTAAAAGATATAAAGACTAAAATCTATAATGATACTGCATTTTTAGAGTTTAGTTGGGATTTTTACGCAACACTAAAAGAAACAAACGAGCAAATTCACACCAAAGGCAGAGAAACACAGTTTTTAGTCTTGCGTGATAATGAATGGAAAATCATTAATATTCACTATTCGCAAGAATCTGAGGGGTAAATAAGGGGTTAATAATTAATATTTGCAAAATTCAAAGCCGAAAGTTTTTAATTTAACTTTCGGCTTTTTATGATACTATTGATTTATGACTGAATAGCCATTTGAAGGGTAATGTTTTACCCAAATATTTTCAACAATATTTTCAAACCAATTAACATTCCAGTACATAACATCTAATTGGTAATCTAATTTATCCACAAAGAATTCATCGCCATAACCAAAATACTCTCCACCGACTTCATATTTTGATGAGAGTTGTTTTACTATTTCTTTTCTGCTTGTAACTGCTATATCTTTTTCTACAAATATGTAAACATCAATATCTGATAAATAATCAGAAGTATTATTTACCCCTGAGCCACCAAGTGCAATCGCCTTGACTTCAGAAAAGTCTTTATATTTCTAATCGTAAAGAACGAGTACTTTTTAAACCTTTTGCTTTTGCTATTTCTTTAATAGGGACGAACGAGTTAAGAATGGTACTTGTACCAATTCTTTCAACGAGTGAGGAGCTAAAAGCTTTGCTTATATTTATATAACTATCTTTCATCAAGGAACACATTAGCTCCGAAGTTCTCTAATTGGAACACCACTTCCGAGCATTGTGTCTGTTTCGTATCATTTATTTTCTTTGCAAAACCACTTCCGATATTTTA
>CAKVGW010000083.1 GCA_934747325.1 uncultured Candidatus Melainabacteria bacterium
CCTGATTATTTTTCAAAAGACGGTCAAAGATGGGGATTTAAGTATTACGACCCGGAAAAAATATTTAATAAAGATGGTTCATTAGGTGAAGCCGGTGAAGTTTTAAAGAAAAAATATGAAGATTATTTTGCGAGTTTCCCTGGAGGAATCAGAATTGACCACGTAATCGGACTTATTGATCCGTTTATTTATACAACTTCCGCAAAGAAAATGACACCTCAAAATTCGGGTAGAATTTATTCAGTAGAAGGTAAATATCAAAAGCATTCATTGGATGAGTATGCAATGCTTTTAACAAAAATCATTATTCCTGCAGCTGAAAAATATGGTTTGGATAAATCTTCAATTATTTGTGAAGATTTGGGCGATGCAACAAAGCCTGTTCAAGAAATTATGAAAAAGCTCGAATTGTCAGGAATTTCCGTTACTCAATTTGACCACAGGGGAGCAACTACTCCTGCAAAAAATACAATAATGATAGGTTCACACGATAACCAATCATTCTTGGAGTACGTAGAAGGCAAATTCAAAAACGTAAAAGATAAGAGTTTTATGCATAAGACTAAACTTTTAGCAGAAGATACTGCTCCAATGGACGCAACAACAGCAGATAAAAAACATTACAGAGAAGAACTTAGAAAAGATAAATCTAAATTTATAGCCGCAAGTTTTGCAGAATTATTTACAAGCCCTGCAAGACGCGTTCAAATCTTTTTTACAGACCTTTTTGGAATTGCTAAAACATATAATCGCCCCGGAACAAGCAAGGGAAATTGGTCTATAAGATTAGGCGAGAATTTTGAAGATGAGTATTACAAAGCTGTAGCAGAAGGCAAAGCTCCTAATTTTGCAAAAGCAATAGCAACTGCTCTTAGACAAAGAGGTTTAGATAAGGGTAACGAAAAATTGATGAAAGATTTAGATAATTCTGCTGAAATTTTAGGCAAAGTTTAAGCTCTTGCACTAATTAAGAATTAAAATTATACAGTTTTTTCTAGTGCATTATATATTTCAGAATCAATAAGACCATTAGTAACATCGTCTTTTATGATATCTAATGCTTCATTACGATTAAGCGGTTCTTTGTAGCTACGCTTCTCTCTTAGAGCCGAATATTTATCTGCGGTAGCTAGAATTTGCGTAGAAATATCGTGGTCATAGTCTTCATTAGCACTCGGGTAACCGCTTCTATATGGGTTTTGATGATGATATTTGACCATGTTAAGTACATTTTTATTAACACCCTGTTGCTTCAAAATCTCATACCCGAGTTCTGAGTGTAATTCCATAATTTTCTTTTCTTCAGGGGTTAGTTTCCCTTCTTTATTTAGAATTTTTTCAGGGATAAGTACTTTGCCGTAGTCATGTAGCATTGCTGCTTGTTGTAAATCCATTAAATTCACTTGGGATTTCAAATCTTTAGGTAGAGCTGAATACATTTTAGCTGCTGTAATACGTGTATCCATCAAGTGTCCGTTTTTAAGATCTTCTAATTCTTTAACATTAATTTTTAATGGAATTTTATTTTCTTTTAAAATTCTCATAATTTCAGGATTAGATTTTGCAAGCTGTGTAAGTTTGTTTTTATCGACAAAATTATCATACAGCGGATTTGAATTAAAAGAATCCTTACGTAAATTTTGCTCTGCAGGGTAATTTACTGTATTAGGCTTTGCCCTAAACTGTACATTCTGAATATTTATTTTATTAAATATTGGGGATATAAACGTCATTTTCTACAATTCACACTTCTGCGGGGTTATTATTTATATAATAATGCCCAACACATTTTCAACACACTTATAGTTTATTAAAGTGTTTTTATTGTAGAAAATTGACCAAAATAAATTAAAATTTACAAATTGTTACATATTTATTTCTTTTTTATTCGTTTATTGGTCCATGTATATTCTAATAACATGCTGTCTGTTACATCAAAACCATGTTTTTCATAAAAATTAGCTGCGCTATAACTTGCTAACAAAGTGATTTTTTCATTGTATATTTTTTTGAGTTCAGATAATATTTTCGAACCGACAAGTCGGTATGTACGATTCTTAAAACCGTGCTTTTGAGTCGGTTTCACTTGCAAGTACCTTAGTTCATCCGGTTGAATTGAATCGCTTTGCATATCGGCCATACCTAAAATTTTATCACTGTCTAAATATTTAAAGTTATCGTTTTGAGTTGTAAGTATGTAAATATGATTAATAAGCGGAGAAATATATTTGTCTCTTATATAACTTGCATGCTCAACTATATTTCCTATATATGTTCCACCAACCCAATCCATTCTTGTCTCTAAAAGTGCAACTAAATCTTCATAATTTTCAGGATCAAATTCTACAAAACTCGCTTTAAAAGGCTTGTATGTCTGTGATTTCGCGTCAAATTTTTTAATATTTACATTGCGGATAAAATTTGCATTAAAATTAGTTTGATTAACTGTATTTATATTCATAACAATCACATAAAAACAAGAAAAAATTTTTTTTGCTACTTTATATCATATGTTTAAGAATTGTAAACATCACACCGAAATTAAACCATACCACTTTGTTTTTGGTATAATTGTCTCATAAGATATCTTAGAATTAAGAGTGTTGGGAGATTATGAGGGAAAGAATTCTTTTATTTATAATATTATCGTGCTTGGGCGTATTTCTTTATGTTTTCCAAAACTACGTTAATACGGTAGTTGGTTTCGTTATTTTATGTGCGTGTATGGTTGTGTATGGACTTTATTCAATCGCGGCGACTAAGTATCAAAAGCGTAAGTTAAAAATGCACCCGATAGTTGTAAATGAGAATTTTAAGCCATTCGTAACGGTTATGATTCCCGCTCATAATGAAGAATCTGTAATTACTAACACAGTAGAAAATATTCTAAAAATGGATTATCCAAATTTCGAAGTTATTGTTATAGATGATAGAAGTTCAGATAACACAGCTTCTGTAATCAAGGATTTAGAAGCAAAACATGAGCAAGTAAGAGCCTTAATTAGAGAAAAAGATGCATTCCCCGGAAAATCTGCAGTTCTAAATGATGCATTAAAAATGGCACACGGAGAAGCTATTTTAGTATTTGATGCAGACGCTACTGTTGAACCTGATTTCTTAAATAAACTTGTACCAAATCTAGAACCTGCCGATGTTGGAGCTGTTCAAGCAAGAAAAATTATCAGAAACAAAGATGTAAACTTTTTAACAAGATGCCAAAACAATGAATACACATTTGACACATATCTTCAAGTAAGTAGAGATGCAATAAAAGGTGCCGTTGAACTTCGTGGAAATGGCGAATTGATTAAACGCCAAGCTTTAGAAGATATTGACGGTTGGAATAATTATACAATTACAGATGACTTAGATATGTCAACAAGATTACATATAAAAGGTTGGGACGTACGTTTTTGTCCTGATGCTTGTGTGTATGAAGAAGGTATTGTTTATGTTTTTCCTCTTTTCCGCCAAAGACGTCGCTGGTTAGAAGGTACAATCAGAAGATATTTAGAATATTTTGGCGAAGCAATGAAGTCTAAAAAAATGTCATTGCGTGCAAGATTGGATATGGCGGTTTATATTACACAATTCATCATGCCACTTTGGTTTATGATGGAAGTTGTTTTTAGAATAATCAAATTATTAACGGATAAAATTGACCCTTACAGCTTACACAATGTATTGTGGTCTTCATTAATTGTATCTGCAGTAGTCGGTTTAGGCTTTTTTGGTGCAATCAGATATAGTTTAAGACAATATGATTTTGTGCCAAGAATGAGCGCATTCAGACAAGCATTAGAAACAACCGTTTACTTTTTAATAATTTGGTTTCCGATGGAATTATTCATTTGTGGTAAAATATTATTCTGTAAAAAAGATATGAATTGGGGCAAGACTGCTCACGGTCTTGTAGTTGAAGAACAAAACAGACAAGAATTAGAAATGCAAGAGGTATAAATAGATGACAGATAAATTTCAATATGTAAGAGAACACGTAAGAGAAGTGCCTGATTTCCCTAAAAAAGGTATTTTGTTTTTAGATATTACAACTGCAACAAAAGATGCTAAATCTATGCAATACATGACCGATTTTTTGTATGAACAATTTAAAGATGAAAAAATAGACTATGTAACAGGTATTGAATCACGCGGATTTATTTTTGGTGCAGCAGTTGCTTACAAGCTTGGTGCAGGTTTTGTGCCTATCAGAAAACCAAACAAGCTTCCTGCTGAAACAATTAAAGAAGAATACGCTTTAGAATACGGCACTGACACAATTGAAATCCACGCAGATGCTCTTAAAAAAGGTGATAGAGTGCTTGTAATTGATGATTTATTGGCAACCGGCGGAACGGCTTTAGCTGCTTGTAATCTTGTCAAAAGAATCGGTGCCGAGGTTGTAGCTTCAGCGTTCATCATTGAACTTGATCCTCTTAAAGGCAGAGAAAGAATTGAGGCAACAGGAGTAAAAGTTGTTTCAATGTTAAATTATGACTTGGATTAATTAACTTGGATTAATTAATTAATTATAATAATAAAAAATGCGCTCAGAAGTGAGCGCATTTTTTATTGAAAAATTTATAAATCAAATGGCGATTCTTCTTTGTAATAGTTTTTCTTCCCGCGCTTCATTTTATCATTACGTTTCTTAACGTCTTTTGAAACATTCTTATAAGCATTATCTAAAGAAATCTTCGCAATTGGTTTGTTTGTTGCTCTATCATTAACTATTAACCAATAAGATTGTTTTACATTATGAACCGAAAAAGATATTCTTCCGGCGAATCTATCCCCCGGTTTAAGTTGTGAAAACAATAGTTTTGTATCACCAAAAATTGATGGGTTGAAAACTGTATTATAATCATTAACTAATGCTAAATCCATGCCGGAAAATGCTTTTTTAGACATGTTAGAAATTGATAAAGAAAGGGTTATTGTGTTTACTTCTCCAAACGGGTCTTTTTCATAAAGAATATTAGCAATTCTTATATCAAGCCCCGGATAGTTCATTTCTTGTTTTTGTAAAGCCTCGTCTTTGTATACAGGAAGCTCTACATTTGATAAAATTCTAACTTTAATTTCATCCCCAGGGGCTATAAGAACATTCTTACCTTTTCTATATAAAGACATACCTAAACCGATTGTACCGCCTAATGCTGCACCACCAGCTACAGTATAACCTTGAGAAGCAATAGCAGCTTCTAAACCTAGAGCTTGTAAGGCAAACAATCCCCCAGCTACACCACCTACTGCTGTATAACCTACATCAGTTGCAACAATTTTTGTCGCAGCTTTTAGCGGATGAAGTTTGGTAGACATTTTGCCTTCTATTGGAATTTCTCTTCCGTCAGGTGTTACAAGATAATCAAAACTTAGGCTTAAATGTCCGTCGCGACCGAGTCTTTTAGCTTCGCTTGTTTGTGTGATTGAACCATGCGCAACCGTTCCTTTTGGTATAATCACACCTTTATCACCCAAAACATCGGATGTAACAGTTGCAAAAAATTCATCACCTTCTAAGGAATAAGAACCGTCAAGAACTTGTGAAACAGTCATTTCTATAACGTCTTTTTTTTCAAGGTATTCTGTTTTTCCCGTAAAAAGTTTTTCATCAGGAGCGGTATATTGCTCATCAAATTCGGCATGACCTTGATAAGGCATATCAGCTAAGGCTGTATTTGCCAACATTATAGATAAAATTAATCCAGCTAACCTCTTCCTCATAGTCTAATTATACTATCTTTTTTCTGAAAAACAAAATT
>CAKVGW010000084.1 GCA_934747325.1 uncultured Candidatus Melainabacteria bacterium
CTTAAAACTCCGCAATTTTTTCTCAAAGCTTCTTTGGCTTCATCTTGTGTTAATTTGCATTTTATCATCATAATTGCAACTTTAACTTGCCAATTACATTCAAGCAAAGTTGTAAGAGCTGTTGAAGCGTTTGTTCCTGCAATTTCTGCCACAATTCTTATAGCCCTGTCTTTCAGTTTTTCGTTTGTTGGCATCAAATCAATCATGAAGTTTTCATAAGTCTTGCCAATCTTAATCATAGCACCTGTTGAAAGCATGTTAAGTACCATTTTTTGAACAGTTCCTGCTTTCATTCTGCTAGAGCCTGCAATAACTTCGGGCCCAACTTCAACGCAAATACCCAAACGAGCCTCTTCTAATATTAAGGCATTATGGTTACAGGTTAGAGCAATTGTTTTACAACCGTTTTTTTCTGCTTGTGCAAGAACGCCCAACAAGTATTTAGGATTTCCGCTGGCTGAAATTGCTACGCAAACATCTTTATCAGTAAGGATTTGTGCGTCTTTTTCGCCTAATTCAAAATTATCTTCCGCGCCTTCTACTGCTGTTCTTATTGCAGTATCACCGCCTGCTATTATTCCAGTTACCATATCTGATGGCACACCAAATGTCGGTGGACATTCTGATGCGTCTAAAATGCCTATTCTGCCGGAAGTTCCTGCGCCGTAGTAATAAAGCCTGCCACCAACTAAAAATTGCTTTGCAATCATATCGATAGCTTGTGCGATATTAGGAGCTTCATCTTCTATTGCAAGAGCTACAAGCTTGTCTTCTTCATTAATTTTTCTGACAATATCAATTGTAGAATGTAAATCAATGTTTTTAGTGTTTTCGTTTCTGTACTCTGTAATAATTTCGCTCATAAATCACACACCTTTCTTCTTTTATTCTCTCCCTCTCCTTGGGGAGAGGGTTGGGGTGAGGGGTCAACCAATGAATTTTATATACGCCCCAACAAACTAACCATTTCAATTGCAGATTTGGCTGCATCAGAACCTTTGTTACCGGCTTTTGTACCTGCTCTTTCAATTGCTTGCTCAATGTTATCGGTAGTCAAAACTCCGAATATAACAGGAATTTCTGTTTCTAAGCCAACTGACGCTACACCTTTTGAAACTTCTGCACAAACATAATCGTAGTGAGAAGTTGAACCTTTAATAACTGCGCCTAATGCAATAATAGCACTATATTTTGATGTTTTAGCGCATTTTTTTGCAACCAAAGGTATTTCAAAAGCACCGGGACACCAAACAACATCTATATTGTTTTCATCAACTCCGTGGCGTTTTAATTCATCAATAGCTCCTGATAAAAGCTTTGAACAAATAAATTCATTAAATCTTGAAACTACAATGCAGAATTTTTCGTTATTTACGGTCAACAGACCTTCAATTATAGCCATATATACCTTCTCCTTAAATATCTATAACTTAATTATACACGATATTTTAGAAAATTGTTATATGTTTAAGAGTTGTAACAAGATATTATCCTTCAAATTTTAATTTGCCATTTTCAACTTTCCATTTATCAGTAAGTCTAAATACCCTGATTGTACCGTGTTCACCTTTGCCGGTAGCTTCGCCTTCACTATCTTTACCTCTGTAGCTACCCCAATCAAGGTTATCGGTTTCATCGGCATAAGCTTGTCCGGAGCCATTTGTTATAGAAATATGTCCAGGTCTTGATGCAAATTTGCTATCCGGAATCCAAACTACAATATAGCCGGCAGGAAGGTTTGGTAAATCTGTACTGTTAATTTGTCTTGCACTACTTCCGCTTTGAATATATTTAACTTCTTCAAACATATCAGGATGGCGTTCAAACCAACCAACTGTTGCCTTTGGTGTTCCTTCAACTAAGTCTTTGTTATTAGCTGCTGTTACCCCGGCATTAAGCATTGCATCTCTAAATCCGGTCATACACATACCGCCGGAATTCATTCTGCGGGCAGTTGCTTGAGCAGATTTAGCTAATGCAACAGAAGCTTGTGATGTATTCTGCGTATTTATTCCGTCATCCGCAACTTTACCTGCAAAACCTCTTCTCGTTCCCCTTGCATGCGTCATACCATTATTCATAGGAGTTCGTAAGATTTCGTCGTTAGAAACACTATTTGCTGATAGTTTTGGTGATTTTGAGGATAAGTATTCTTTTTTGAAAGCAAATTCTGCATTTCTTATTGTATTTAGATATTTACTTCTCATAGTATTTGTTTCTGTAGAATTAATACCATCCTCAAAATTAATGCTACTATCTTTAGCATTAATAGTTTTCTTTAATTTTGACAGATGTTCAAGAATCATATCAACATCTTTTTGAGTCAAAGAATCAGCTTCTTTTGGAGTTAAGCCGAATTCAAAACCGATTTCTCCATGCTCAACTGCTAACAACAATAACTTCTTAGAGTTTGAATCAATTTTATTGTTTTTACTTAAACTATTTTTAAGAACAGCTAATTCGTCGCTTTGGTCCTTAAGGTTAGTATAGTTATACATTTTAGGCATAAATGCAACTGAACCGATAGGACCATTGTTGTCCATAGGCTTGAAGTTTCGAATAGTTTTAGCGTCTTTGGCTTTCTGAATAGCTTTAGATCTATCAGCTTTGTTTACATCTTTAATTTCTATTTTGTCCAAATATTGTCGCACGGTTCTTGTGTATGGCAAAGATTCAGGAGTCATTGTGCCATCTTTAACTTCAGCTCCTCTTCCGTTCCAAAAATAACATATAGCATCTTCTAGAGTTACATGATTAATATAGGATTTAGTATGTCCGGTTTTTTTTAAATGACCATTTTTCATTTCCCATCCTGGTTCAGTTACAACAGCACCTTCTGCAGCTTGCATGCCTTGTAAATACCGTGGTCGTTCTTGTATAAAATCGGATGCGTATTTTAAAATTACCATAGCTGCTTTTGCTGCGTTTGTCATATTGTATAAATCGCCGCCATTTTTTAACCCCAGTTTTTTAAATTTGTTCTTACACCATTCATCTCTATTATATAATTCATATTTTATTTGTGTTGGACCATAGGACCAATCACGAATTCCTTTTATAGCTTGTGCGTCTGCTACGCAATCTTGCATATCCGCTGACATAATTGTTGCTTTATTGTTTGCTGTAGTTTCTAATCCATATCCAAAACTATACTTTGCTTTGGAAATATTGTTTCCTTTATGACCAAAATCAGTTTCTGGTTTACCTAAAGCAATTGCTAATTTAGCAAGTCTGTCATAAGAATCATTATCAAGTCCTAATTCTTTCATAAGTATTGCTTTATTATCTTCCAAAGCTTTTGCAAATATTCTTTCTTCTTTGCTAGCTTCAGAAGGCAATGAAATTTTTATACCAATAGGGGTTTTTATTTTGAGATGTTCTGTTTTCTTGGTATTAGGAGCTTTTATTAATGCTCTAACTCTACCACGTTTTGGGTCGGTATATTCTCTAACAACTTTGCCGTCTTTATATGTGTAAACAGATTCAGTTACATTGCCTTTTGCATCATATTTTTGTTTAATACCAACGATGCCTGCTTCTTTGTAAACAGGAGTGCTAATCTTATCTTTGCTACGCGCATTCTTATCAACAGCACCAACCGGTGCTGAATCTGTGCGTTTCATTTCTGTTCTGATTTTTGTGGCAATATTTTCTATCCACTTATCTAATTCATCAACATTATTGATTTTCATATAGGCACTATGATATATGCCTTTTAAACCAATCTTTTTAGCCTGTTCTACTAAGTCTTTACAAATACTACTTTTTATGTCGTAAATATCAATTCCATATTCAGAATTAAGTGCTTTTGCTAAAGATTCATGAGAAGAATTTTCTTTATGTCTTTTTATACGGAAATTTTGTACATCACCTTTTGCTGTCTTATATGCTTCTAGTACAAATGCAACGTTCTCTGGAGTAATTTTTTTTAAAAGTTCTTTGGTCTTTTTAGAATCTGAACCTAAACCATCAATCTCTAAAAATAAATCATTAGCAATTTTTGTTGAATCAGCTTTAATATCAGCAGTGTTTCTATGTCTTACAAAAGGGCGACCTGTTTTTTTAGAAGCTTGAGTGCGTTTATAGTCAACAATACTTTTGTGAATAGAAGGACAATGCTTTTTGAATTCAGCTTCATTGCATTCTTTTCCCTTAGGGTTAAAGTAATGAAAATTTCCGTCTTTATCTTTTGTCACATAATAGCCGTTAGTGCCTTTTGCAATAACTTTGTTTTTTGGTTCTGTTTTTGGTTCTTCAACCGTAGTATTTTGTGAATCAATTTCACTTTCAGTGTTTTTTGCTTTTCGTTTTTGTGTATAATCTTCATTTATATCTTTAGTGCTTTTAGCATATTCATTATTTTCTGACATTTTGTCAATTTTATCTTGAAAATTACCGGGAAGAACGATAATATCACCTGCTTGAAAACCATATCGGTAATAAACACCGTCATTAATGGCTTGTGCTTTAACTTTTCTGGCAAAATTTTTGGCTTCTTCTCCTGATAAACCTAGTTTTTTAGCAATAACTTCAGGAGTATCACCTGTTTGCACAATATATGATGTTTTAATCCCTCCCGTGTGGAATATTACTTGTGACTGTTTATTTATTTCATCAAGGTTTTCTCTTGTAAAATTTAGTGCTTCTTCTGCAGTTAGTCCATCATCACCAAATGTTACTTCACCGCGTAAATACTTTTGAAGAAGATTATCTTTTTCGTCTTTAGTAATAATATTTCTTTGAAATAAACTATTTATGGATTTCTCCGTAATCTCTCTAACTGCACATTTCTGTGCCGTTTTTTGATTGTAATTTATTTCTCCGATAGTGTTTGACATAATCCCATTCCTTATCTTACGTTTATATTTGTATTTACGGCATTTTTTTGAAAAACTTTAGGATTTATATTTAAAACGTTACAATTCTTAACATCGTTTTGTACAATCTCTTTATGTTATAATTAAAATATTAAAGGGAAGAAGGTAAAAAGATGAGTTTAGATGTATATTTAGGTATTGACGTTGGTTCCGTTACAACAAAGTTAGCATTGGTGGATGAAAAAGGTAAATATATTGATTCTTATATGCTTAAAACGGCGGGCAAACCTGTTGATGCTGTTCAAAACGGTTTAAAACAAATTTATTCACAAGCACTTTGCGAATATTCTGTAAAAGGTGTTGGAACAACCGGTTCCGGTAGAAATCTTGCAGGTGCGTTAGTGGGTGCTGACGTTGTTAAAAACGAAATTACAGCGCACGCAGTTGCTGCAAGTACAAACATTCCCGGGGTTCAAACTATTCTTGAAATCGGCGGTCAAGACAGTAAAATCATTATCTTGAGAGATGGTATCGTAACCGATTTTGCTATGAACACTGTTTGTGCTGCAGGTACAGGCAGCTTCCTTGACCACCAAGCACAACGTTTGAATGTTCCTATCGAAAAATTTGGTGAAACTGCACTTAAATCAGAAAACCCTGCGCGTATCGCAGGACGTTGCGGTGTATTTGCGGAAAGTGACTTAATCCACAAACAACAATTGGGTTATCCTGTAGAGGATTTGTTATACGGACTTTGCCAAGCTCTTGTTAGAAATTATTTATCTAACTTAGCATTAGGAAAAGAATTGTTACCTACAATTTCATTCCAAGGTGGTGTTGCAACAAATTCAGGCATGGTAAAAGCTTTTGAAGAAGCTTTGAATACTAAAATTGTTGTTCCTGAAAATCACCAAACAATGGGTGCTAT
>CAKVGW010000085.1 GCA_934747325.1 uncultured Candidatus Melainabacteria bacterium
GTTTTGTGAGAAGTTGTTTTAGAAGTCATCTTCATTACAACAGGATATCCGATAGAATCAGCGATTGAAACAGCTTCATCTTCAGATTTTGCAAAGCCTGATTTACATACTCTGATACCGTAAGCATCCAATACATCAATAGATTCACGAGTTGTAAGTTGTGCTCTGCCTTCATTAACTGATTTAGCGATAATTTCTTGAGCGCGTTTATAGTCAACATCAAATGTAGGGATTTTGCCTTCTGGTCTTTCCATCCATTTTCTTTGTTGGTTCAATCTGTTCAAACCATCAGCAGCTTCTTCAGCGTACATAAAGAATGGCATGTTAACTTCCATATCTGATAATGCTGAGAAGAATTCAGACTTAGTCATGAATACACCGATAACAGGTTTTTCAGGGTGCTCAGCCTTAATTTCCATAAGAGCTTTAGCAACATCAATATCTTTCAAGCCTAAGAATGGAAGATAGATTGTGATAATCATATCAACATTTTCATCAGCGATAACAGTTTCTAATGTTTGTTTGTAGTGTTCGATAGGTGCTGAAGCAATCATATCGATAGGGTTTTTAACTGATGCAGCTGATGGTAAGAAACTTCTTAATTTTTCTTTAGTAGCGTCAGAAATCTTAGCGATTTGCATACCGTGTTCACAAATTGCGTCAGTTGCCATAATACCAGGACCGCCTGAGTTTGTAATAATAGCTACTCTGTCACCTTTTGGAATAGGGCAGTTAGCGAAAACTTTAGCTGTTGCGAACAAATCTTGTAAAGAGTATTCTCTGATAACACCTGATTGGTTTAACAATGCGTTAGCAGCTTTATCAGCACCTGCTAAAGAACCTGTGTGAGATGATGCAGCGCTAGCACCTGCAGCTGAACGACCTGCTTTAAGAGCAAGGATAGGTTTCTTTTTAGAAATTCTTGAAGCTAATTTTCTGAAGTTAGCAGGATTTTGGATAGATTCCATGTAAAGTAGAATTTGTTCTACGTCTTTTTCATCTTCCCAGTATTCTAAAGCTGTTTCAGCATTAACGTCTGCTTGGTTACCAATTGAAATGAATTGTGCAAAACCAAGGTTCAAGTCTTTAAGGATGTTTAAAATACCGCCACCTAAAGCACCTGATTGAGAAACAAAACCGATGTTACCACGTTCAGGTAATGATTCAGCGAAACATCCGTCCATTCTGATTTCAGGGTGAGTGTTTACAACGCCTAAGCAGTTAGGGCCAACACATCTCATACCGTATTCTCTAACTTTAGCTAATAATTGTTTTTCAGCTTCAGCACCTTCTTTACCAGTTTCTTTGAAGCCTGCTGTGATGATACATAGACCTTTAATACCTTTTTCGTGACATTGGTCAATTGTTGAAAGTACAAATTTAGCATTTACAACGATAATTGCTAAATCTACTTCACCAGGAATTTCCAAAACAGAAGTATATGCTTGTAATCCTTCGATAACTCCGCCTTTTGGGTTTACCGGATAAATGTTACCGTTAAATTTGTATTCTTGTAATCTTTTCATGATATCTGAACCAATTGTGTGTTCTTTAGTAGAAGCACCAACGACTGCAATTGATTTTGGTTTCATGATTTTGTCTAAAACGTTCATGAGTCTCTTCCTTTCTTTTAATTACATGAAAATTATATTACAAACACTATATAGGGGGTAGTTTTTGTTAAAATTTCTTAAGCAACAAAAACATATTCCTTTTTATTTGTAAAAAGAAAAAAGAAAGAAAATAAAAAAGACTTTATTGTCAAATAAATTAAAACTTTATTTTAGCTGGTTATTTTAGTAAGTAATCTTTGCCAAAAAGACGGTCTTTTAGAGCTTTCAGCTATTTGCATATAAGGTTTTGGGAACTCATAAGGATAAGGCTGTTTTCTAAAACAATCTTCGCAACCGTATTTACTTTGAAAATTTTGAAATACATTACCGGATACTCCCATAGAATTGCCTCCAACCATTGGATTCATTCCGCCCATCATTGAGTAACCACCGCCAATATTCATTGCCATAACTAAACACCTTTTTTCACTACACTTACTTATATAAAGTTTTTTCGTAGTCAAAAATTGCTTATATGTAACAAATTGTAACGTAAATCATGAAAAATTTTCGCCGTGAAAATCAGTACCACCGGTTTTTATTAGTTGTGGATATTTATCTGCAATTTTTCTAACATCTTTAGAAGAATGAAATTTAACGATTTTTCTAAACCGTGGATACGGATAATAAACTTCTATACCATCCAAACCGTAGGACATAAGTTTTTTCACCAATCCCTCCAAACTTATTGCCCAATAGCAAGCCGGATGTGCAAGAACTGCAATTCCACCTGCTTTATGAATAGCTTCAATAAGTTTAGGGACATTTCGTTTTGAAAACAAACGAATAAAATCACCCTCTGTTTCAGCTTTAGTTTTTGCCAAAAACGGTTTTAAAAATTCAGAATTCACATCAATTCCGTAAGCAAGCAAATGAATAAAAACATAACCACACCAACAATCAAATTCTACACCCGTTAAAAGAATATCGTCTTGAATTTTTTTGTGACCTTCAACTGTGTTGTGATCAGTAATTGCAATTAATTCATATCCGTTTGCTTTTGCATTTTTAACAACCTGTCCAAAATCAGCTTTTCCGTCTGAATAAGTTGTATGAATATGTAAATTTATTTTTTTAAAGTCTTCTTCTTTTAAATCTCTTAAATTTCTCATAGATTATATTTTAATATATAAATGAAGATGAACAAGTTGTTTATTAAAAATGTTATTGTTGGACAAGAATGCCCAACCGACAGACCAAAAGTCGTTCAGGTGACTAATAATTTTCATCACCCCCTCTTTGTGGGAGAGGGTAGAATTTCAAGTTGAGAGTCTATTCTAAAAAAGACTCGAAACTTAGAAATTCGGGTGAGGGTTCAAGCCGTAAGGGAAAATAATCACTAACATCAGTAAATTCTAATCTTTTTTGCTATAATAAAAACCGTAAACTTAATACAGGGAGCAAATTGTGACAAAACAAAATAAAACGCCTTTAGGAATTTTCGCAGAATCAATAGGATTATATTTTTCAAATTTTGACAAATTTGTTCAATATATGTCATTCCCTGTATTAGGACAAATTGCAGGTCTAGGCTTAGTACTTTTAATCACGTTTTTTTATACTCAAAATCTGCCAAACTTAATTGAAAAATATCCTGCGCTTAATAATTTTAACACGCTAATATTATTATCAATAATAATTACACTCCCCGGTTTAGCAATATTTATTAAAGCATTTTGGGATTACTTAGTTGCCTACGGCGCAATAAATTCAATGCTTGATAACATGCTAAAAAGCGGACGTGTATATGACTTTGATGCTCATACAGAATTAGTTAAACGCAGAAGCGTTCCATTTGTCGGACTTTGGTTTTTGTTTGGAATTTTTTCAATATTAGCAATCTGTCCTCTGTTTTGGGTTGTTTGCGGAATATTAGCAGTATATTTTGTTCTTGTTTTTCAGATTTTCACATTTGAACCGGAATTATCTCCCGCAGGATGCGTAAAAAGAAGTTTAAATTTAATTAAAGGACACTTTGCATCGACATTTATGTTAATGGCGTTCGTTGGATTATTAACTTATTTATTTATTCCGCAAATCGTAATTAAATTATTTGATATTGGCAATATCAACAACTTTTTTGCAAATCTGATTATGCCAATTGTGAGCCAACTACCTGACTTGAATTTGCAAATGTATGGTTTGCCTGAAATTTCAAAAGAAAATATTGCTCTATTTACGATACAAACTTTTGTAGCCCAAATTTTAATCCAATATACGCTACCATTACGTTCTATTCTTTGGTCTATGTGGTATAGAGAATTAGCAAAAGCAGACTTTAAGCCAAAAGAAACAACTTCTAAAAAAAGAAAAACAAAACGTCCGAGTGAAAAACTAATGGAAGCATCACGTAAAAAATACAGCAAGAAAAAACTTGACCCTAACATCCTAAAACGAGCGTCAGAAAAAGATGAAGAAGATTAAAGTACTATCTCATTAATCAAAGCATGATTATCAGTCAAAATCGGTAATTCTACAATAAACGAATTGTCATTACCATTGTTTTTTAAAGAAATATTGCCTTCGTTCGCCTCAACAACTTTTCTACAAAAATACAAACCTAAGCCAATGCCGTTGCTACGTTGTAACGGTTCTCCACAAACATATTTATCAAAAATTTGTTCTTTTAAGCTTTGTGCGATTACATCACTTTTGTTTGTTATAGAAAAGAATATTGAATTGTTTTCTCTATGTAAATCTATTTTTACTATAGAATTTTCGTACGCATAATTTATACCATTGTTTAGCATATTACCTACAACCCTGCATATTTGTATTTCATCTGCAAAAAGCTTATCTTTTTCTGTTAAAGATGAGGTAAGTTCGATTTTAACATTTTTACTTAAAGCCAAGTCTTTTGTTTCTTTAACAGATTTTTGAACAACTTTAAATAAATCAAAATAACTTCTATTTAAAATAATTATGCCATTGTTATCTTTTCCACTTTTAAGCAAAGAATATAGCATTTCTTTCATGTATTTTGAAGATTCTAAAATCATCTCTACCATTTCTTTTTGAGCAGAAGTCAATTCACCAAACATACCTTTATTCAAAAGTTCTAGAGAACTGATTTGGGCTTGCAAAGGATTTTTCAAATCGTGACTCAATGTTGCTAAAAACAAATTCTTTTGATTTTCTAAACGTTTTTCTTTATCAATATTCTTGCAAATTGTTACAATTCCCATTACATCATTATTTTCTGTTAAAATGGGAGCTTTGTTTATTTTGTACCAATGCATTTTTCCTTCATAATCTAATGCAGACTTTATTTTGTTTAAATTCTTTTTGTTTTGCAGTACATAATTATCTTCATTTGCCGTTTCTTCACTTGCGTCATTCACATTTATTCTAAGGTTATCCGCATAGTAGTCAATGCCTTCGTTCACAAAATTCTTTGAATGTTCATTTGCGACAATCAAATTTCTATCTTTATCTTTCATATAAACAAGTATCGGTAAATTTTCTAATAAAGTATTTAATTGATAATTTTTTGCTATAAGTTTAGCTTTTAAACATTCTTCGTTTGTAACATCCGTTGATACCGTTAAAATACCTTCCAATTTTCCATTTTTAACAATTGGAGTAGTTGTTTGTTTAATAATTTTATTAACATTGTCATGGGACAAAACAAAGGTTACAGTTTGAATTTCTTGAGTTTGTATAACCTTCTTTGAACATTTTTCAAGAACCTCAACACAGCTAAATGGCAAAGTTTCACACAACTTACGCCCTATAAATGATTCACCTTGTTTACCATTAACTAAATTAAAAAATGCCTTATTATAAGCGACATATCTTAAAGATAAATCTTTTACTGTAACAATATCTTCACAATATTCTAGAACAGCGTTTAATAAATGTTCTCTATTTTCAGTATTAATCATAATAAAAACCTAACAAAGAAATTCTACTATTTTTTCAATGCTAAAACAATTAACCGGTTGGCTATTTTATTTGAACAAACAATTAAATCGGTCAAAGAATGATTAATGCAGGTTAAACACAGGGATGTAAGAATGTAAACTTTTGTAACAATTTTCAAAAATCCCTAAAGTTTTAAGAATTTGTGCCGATAACTTACATGTAAGATTTAGGTAAAAGGGCGTTACAGTGGCAG
>CAKVGW010000086.1 GCA_934747325.1 uncultured Candidatus Melainabacteria bacterium
TAGAAGTTTTAATTGAGTTGAAAAGTGGAAAAGTTGAATGGGTGAAAAGTTTGAAATTCCCTCTCCTTGAGGAGAGGTACAAATAAATTTTTAACTTTGTTCTCTCCCACAACATCCATTTAGTGGGAGAGATGTCACGAGAGTGACAGAGAGGGAAAGGGTGAGGTGTCGATTGAAGATTTTTAAAATGGTTATTAAAAAGTTGGATTTTCGGTGCTAATTGCCTTTGCAATTACGGTAAGTTTGGTGTTCCAATACCGAGTCTTTGCGAGGAGCTTAAGCGACGTGGCAATCCATAAAAATGGATAAGTTTAGGAGATGAGAAAGAATTTCAATTATTTTCTTTTATGTTAAACTAGTAACATTATGATTACGACAGAAAATTTAACAGTGCGTTTTGGCACAGAACCATTATTTGAAAATGTAAATATAAAATTTGCGGAAGGCAATTGTTACGGTCTTATAGGCGCAAACGGTGCAGGAAAAAGTACATTCTTAAAGGTGCTTTCAGGTGATTTAGAACCTACAAGCGGTGAAGTCCATGTTAAAAAAGGGCAACGTATTGCGGTATTAAAACAAAACCATTTTGAGTTTGATGAATTTACTGCAATTGACACTGTAATTATGGGACATAAACATCTTTATGACGTTATGAAAGAAAAAGATGCTTTATACATGAAGCCTGATTTCAACGACGAGGATGGAATCAGAGTTGCACATTTAGAAACAGAATTTGCAGAAATGGACGGCTGGCAAGCTGAATCCAATGCATCATCTTTATTAAATGATTTAGGAATTCCACAAGAATTACATTATTCTTTGATGAAAGACCTTTCAGGCAGTGAAAAAGTGCGTGTGTTATTGGCACAAGCTCTTTTTGGAACTCCGGATATTTTGTTACTCGACGAGCCTACAAACCACTTGGATTTGGCGACAATTACTTGGTTAGAAGACTTTTTGATTGATTTTCCAAACACAGTAATTGTTGTTTCGCACGATAGAAAATTTTTGGATAGAATTTGCACGCATATTGCGGATATTGATTTTAGAAATATTCAGCTTTACACAGGTAATTATTCCTTCTGGACTCAAGCAAGTGCTTTAATTATGAAACAAAAAGAAGAACGCAACAAAAAGCTCGAAGAAAAAGCAGAAGAATTTAGAAAATTTATTGCTAGATTTAGTGCAAACGCGTCTAAAGCTAAACAAGCGACTTCAAGAAAAAATATGCTTGAAAAATTAACTTTAGAGGATATAAAACCTTCAACAAGAAGATATCCGAGCATAAATTTTAAATTCTCAAAAATGCCGGGAAAAGATGTTTTAACTGTTCAAGGTTTGAAAAAATCTATAAATGACGAACTTTTAATCAAGGCTTTGTCTTTTGATGTTCGACAAGGCGAAAAAATCGCATTTGTTTCTAAAAATCAACTTGCGGTAACTACACTTTTTGAAATCTTAGAAGGTAAGATTGAACCTGATGAAGGTTCTGTAACTTGGGGTGTTACTGCAACTCATTCATATTGCCCAAAAGACAATGGTGAATTTTTTGATACGAATAAAAATCTAATTCAATGGCTTGCACAATATTCGCAAGAACAGCATGTAAGTTTTTTGAGAGGATATTTGGGTAGAATGTTGTTTTCCGGAGAAGACGCTGAAAAATCCGTGAATGTTTTATCTGGTGGTGAAAAAGTTCGTTGCATGTTCGCAAAAACTATGATTGAAGAATCAAATGTTTTGATTTTTGATGAACCTACAAACCACTTGGATTTGGAAGCGATTACATCTTTAAACAACGCGCTTATTGATTATACAGGTACGGTTTTATTTACTTCACAAGACTATCAATTCATAAATACAGTTGCGGATAGAATTATTGAAATTACACCAAACGGATATTTGAATTATCAAATGCGTTATGAAGATTATCTTGTAAATGAAGACGTGCAAAAGCGTAGAGCTTTAATGTATAAATAGAATAAAAGGTACGTTTTATACGTACCTTTTTTTAATGACTTTTGTTATATCAAACTTTTATCTGTCAGAAGAAAAATCTCTTTGCAATACATTGTTGATTCTTCTTGTAGCTTTATCAATGTCGCCGGTTTTGTAATATAATCTGGCAAGTAACATTTCTCTTGATGACGATGGTGACATATTATAAGCCTTTTGGGCATAAGAAAGCGCTGTTCCGTAACGTTTTACTATTGCATAAATTGTCGCAATTTCTTCGTAGCTGCGTGCAACGGTTGTTGTATCATTAGTTATAGCAGGGATTTTTTGATATTCTTCTAAGGCTTTTACGAATTGTCTGTCTTTTTTATATTTTTGAGCGGTCATAAAAGCTTTTTCAGCTTTTTCTTCAGGAGTTAGCTCAACCGGCTTTGTTTCTTCAGAAGAGTTGGCAGTAACTGTATCATTTGGCAAGTCCGTAATATTTTCCAATGGTTCTGCAACTTTTTCTTCTTTAGGTGCTTCTGTTTTTTGCTTTTCAACAAAATCAGGAGTCAAATTTATATCAAGAGTTTTCTTTTCCGCATTTTCTTCTGTACTTTCATCCGAGGCAGTATCCTCAGAATTTTGAGCAGGCTTATTAATATTTTCAATGTTGTTTCTACTTATTACTGCATCATCATCACTTACGGGAATGTATTCAAAAGCTTTTATGATAACAACTAAGAATACTACGCAGATTAAAAGTAGCATTATTAAAAATTTTTTAGAATTTGATTCGATGTATTTGTTCATCAGCTATGCTCCTAATTTTGTACTATTTAATTCTACACCAAAAGCAAACATTGCAAAATCATATTTTACAGGGTCATCAGGTGAAAATTCTTTTAACTTGTTTGTAAGTTCAATTACAGCCTTGAAATCATTGCTTTTGCGGTTTAATAATCCCATATTTCTGGAAATTCTTGCAACATGAACATCCAGTGGAATCAGTAAATCTTTTGGTTGCATAAAATCCCAAATGCCTAAATCTACAGGTGATTTTCTAATCATCCAACGTAAAAACATGTTCATACGTTTCATTGCGCCACCATTAGCAGGGTTCGGAAGCATGTGATAAAATCCCTGCCCGACAGTTTTTGGTGCGTGAGAATAAAAATAATCTATGATTATTTGAAAAAACTTTGGATAATCATTGTATTTCTCTGAACATCCTTGGTCATTCCCTCTCCTAGGGGGAGGGCTAGGGTGGGGGCTTATCTGATTAGACACAATAGTATTCCATCCATACTTAAACAACTCCTCTAACCCGCAACTTTCGTTATACAACGCATACAAAATCTCAAAAATCGGAATAATATCATAATCCTTAGAAAATCTGTATTCCAAATCTTTCAAGTTATCAAAATCACCATTTTTAACATAATTAGCAATATCATTGTCAGCACGATTAAACAAATCATTTAATTTTGCAATGAACATTTTTCTGTTTCCGTAAGCAAACAAAGACGCAATAAACCCCGCAAGTTCTATGTCTTCTTTATTTTTGAATCTATGCGGAAATTGAATTGGATCATCTTTTATAAAATCCGTGGTTTCATATTTTTCTACTAATTTATCTAATTCGTTTTTTGTTATCATAATTATTTGTTGGGATGAAAGCCCAGACTACACTCTCTATCTTCTTATTTTTTCGAAAAACTCTTTTAATATTCTATCACATATTTCTTCTTCAATTCCACCATAAATTTTAATTTTAGAGTGTGATAATTTTGGCAAATCCAATACACTTCCCATCGCCCCATATTGTAAATTATATGAGCCAAAATATACTGTGTTTATTCCGGCTTGCAAAATAGCCCAAGCACACATCGGACACGGTTCTAATGTTACATACAATTCGCACTCTTTCAAGCGAGATGTATTCAATATCTTTTGTGCGTCTTTAATTGCTAAAATTTCTGCGTGCGCAGTAACATCATTATCGACTTCACGCCGATTATAAGCATAAGAAACAATTTCCCCGTCTTTTTTTATTACACATCCTACAGGAACATCTATTTTACATAATTTTGCTTGTTCTATTGCATATTTCATTTTTATGGTTTTGTTTTTAAAGCTGCTTCTTCACATTTTTTTGCAACTTCCGGTGTTAAAATTCCAATTTTTTTGAAGAAATTTTTGTACATCCAACTATCCGCAAAATGTTGGTAAACTCTGCTGGTATCAACATCATCAGCAAGTTTAAAATTTTTCATATTATATTCTTTTGGAGAAATTCCTTCATCGGTCAATATTCTATCTATTTCATTAAAAGTATATTTCATATTTGCGGCTACATCATTAAATTGTGCAATCTTCTCAGAATCTTTTGCTGCAGCTGTAGAATTAAAAATATTTCTATAAACAGCAGAATCTAATTCTGCTTGTTTTAAGCAATTTTCTTCTGCAATTTCTACTTTATTTCTTTTGTCTGTTTGAGATGCACAAGAAGCTGTAACCAAGCTCCCTATAGCAACCACTGGTAAAAATGTCTTTAAAGATATCTTCATACCTTACTCCTTTATGTACTTATATTATTTTTAATACTGAAATTGCGTGTTGTGAGTATTTATCGCACTTATTTTTTATATTTTTATCTAAAACACCATTATCATTAAAGAATTTTTGGTATACAAAATTATCTAAAAAGTGTTGATAATAAGCATTGTTATCACACTTACACATTTCATCATAATCTTTTAATAACATTCCAGAATTTTTGGCTTTAGTTTTTAAAAATGACTCAACATTCTGTTGATCATATGAACTGGAACGAAGCTGTGATGCAATTTTGTTAAATTCGGCAACTTTTGCTGAATCTTTTATCAATTTTGTTGCATTGAAAATATCTGAATAAGCAATAGAATCTAATTTAGAGATTTTTTTATCAGCACCTATGGTATTTTCGATGTTATCATAATCTTTTACAGTTTTATTATTTTCCACACAATATTGATGAGCAAGAGATTTGATTTCGCTATCGCAAGCTGTAAGTGTAATTGCACCTGCTAGTGTGATTGGTAAAAAAGTTTTTAGTGATACGTTCATTTTTATACTCCTTGTACTTATATAAAACTTGTAAAATTAAATTTTGCTACCTTCACCCCAAATTTCATCGTCATAATAGCCGAGTTCCAAATGTCCGAGAATTACAGTATCGCCATTTTTCAAACCATATTG
>CAKVGW010000087.1 GCA_934747325.1 uncultured Candidatus Melainabacteria bacterium
GAAAGGACGCAAAATGAACGATTTACTAAATTTAATTCAATCTCGCAAAAGTGTAAGAACATATTCTGACAAACATATTTCTGATGAAGATTTGAAGAAAATTTTAGAAGCAGGAAGACTTGCGCCGTCTTGGATGAACGTTCAATCTTGGAAGTTTATTCTAGTTAAATCTCAAGAAAACAAAGATTTGCTTGCTGAACTTTCTTTAGGTCAAGCACATGTTAAAAACGCAGATGCTTTAATCGTTTGTATTGCTGATGAAAACGCTTGGGAAGAAGCAAAAATAACCCATATAAAAAATCCTGCATTGAACCCTGCTTTACAGGCTGAGGGTGCATTACGCATAAGAACTATGGAACAATTAATTTATCCGATTTCTTACATGATGTTAGAAGCTGAAAATCTTAATATTAAATCTTGTATCATAGGTGCTATGGGAAATGAAATTACAACTGTTTTACCTGATGTTTATAAAAAAGTGAAAGAAAAATTAGGTTTGAATGAACATCAAATTTTATCAACAATTATAACTTTGGGTTATGAAGTTGAACATAAAGAAACTGTGAAAACCAGAAAAGATTTTGATGAAGTTGTTTCTTTAGAAAAAATTGGGAATAAATTTTAGAGCAGATTTTAATTTTTTCTTTGTTGATTGATTTAAAAAATGCTGATTAAACAATTTTAAAGTTAAACTTAACTTTATTTATCAATTCTTTTTCTAAATTTTTGGCAAATTCTAATAAATTTTCTGTTACAATTTCTCTATTATGAATTTGTAAATTATATTTACCGGAATTGTTTTCTAGAAATTCTTTGATTTGACGATATTTTGTTTTGGTATTTATCTTAATACTGTTGTCTGTTTGTTGGTTAATTAATATTCCTAATACTTGTGCTAACAAATGCTTATCTGCATCTATTCGTAAACATTCTAATAAATTGTTAACAGGAATATTATTTAATTCTTTATAGTATGCATAGATTTTTGCTTTTCGTTCAAGAGTTTTGGGAGATTGATAGAATAGTGTTGGTTGTTTCAGTGCAGCATTGATAAATTCAAATTTTTCGACATCAAATTTTTTTGCAGATTCCGTGATGTTTTTGTCTAATGTTAGGGGAGATTGACAAAATAATGTAGGCTGTTTTAATGCTGCATTAACAAATTTCTTTTTTTCAACTTTAAATTTTTTTGCAGATTCCGTGATATTTTTGTCTAATGTATCGGGAGATTGGTAAAATAACTGAGGTTGTCTTAATGCTGCATTAACAAACTCATTTTTTTCAACTTTAAATTTTTTTACAGCTTCCGTGATATTTTTGTCTAATGTTTCATAGGAAAGACAAAAAAGCTGAGGTTGTCTTAATGCCGCATTAACAAACTCATTTTTTTCAACTTTAAATTTTTTTACAGCTTCCGTGATATTTTTATCTAATGTTTCAGGGGACTGAGAAAATAATGTAGGTTGTTTTAATGCGGCATTAACAAATTTATTTTTTTCAATCTCAAATATTTTGGTAGATTCTGTGATATTTTTATCCAATGTTTCTGGGGATTGATAAAATAGCTGAGGTTTTTTTAATGCAGCTTTTATGAATTCATTTTTTTTGACTTCAAACCTTTTTGCTGATTCTGTAATGTTTTTGTCTAATGTTTTGGGGGATAAATAAAACAGCTGAGGTTTTTTTAATGCAGTATTAACAAACTCATTTTTTTTAACTTCAAACTTTTTTGCAGATTCCGTGATATTTTTGTCTAAAGAGTCTAAGTTTTTATCGAAAAACTCTGGAGTTTTTTGTGCAATTTTTAAAAATTCTTCTTCTGCTACTTCAAATCTTTCAGCGAATTCTTTAACCTTACTTTGTAGTTCAAGAGTAATTTCAACTGGCTTATTTTGCATTGTGACTTGAGCTTTGCCGTTTGAAGTCGCAACAGAATTAATAATTTTTTCTGATGTACTATCTTTAGTCAATGGATTTGAAACAGTTTTTCGTTCTTCTTTTCCTTTAAAATTAATAAAAGTATTAAAGTTATTAAAAATGTTTTGACTAGCAATGATGTTCATTTTGTTACCTTTTAATATTCTTTTATTATGGTAAACCTTGTAAATAAAATTTTTGTTCTTATTGTGGCTGTATTTTTATAAATGTTTACATTTAATAAAAGAATATATTTGAGGAATGAATAAATTTTATCCTTTCACAGCTCCGTCATTTTCGCCGGAAATAAAATATCTTTGCATTGCAAGGAAGAATATGATAATCGGAATTGTAGAAATTATAGAACCTGCTGCAATAAAACGCCAGTTGGAAGAGAACATACCCTGTAAGTTATTGATTCCAACAGGCAATGTGTACATTGAATCTTTTGTGAGCATAATGCTTGGCCAAAGAAATTCACCCCATGAACCAATAAATGTGAAAACAGCAAGTACTGCGAGCGTTGGTTTAACCATTGGTAACACAACTTTTACAAACATTTGAAATACATTACATCCGTCAACAATTGCAGCTTCTTCAACTTCTTTAGGGACTTTTAAGAAAGCTTGGCGCATTAAAAATATTCCGAATGCACTTACTGCAAACGGCATTACAAGACCGATATAACCCATTACATTGTTTACGCTATCTATCAAATGCAGTTTCAACGTTATTATGTAAACCGGCAGCATAATTGCCTGAAATGGTATCATAATTGTTGCAAGTATAGAAAAGAAAACGAATTTTTTGCCTTTAAAGTTCATTCTTGCAAGCGGATAAGCCGCAAGTGAAGAAAGAATTAAATTTAATAAAACTGTTAGAGCTGCAACAATAACACTGTTCCAAAAATAAGCCATGAAATCGACTTTACCCCAAACATCCACGTAGTTGGCAAATGTGAAATCTGTTGGGATAAGTTTTGGCGGATACGCAAAAATATCTTCACTTAAACCTTTTAATGACGTAGAAGTCAGCCAAATAAACGGGAATATTGAAAGCAAAGATGTCAATATTAAAATTGTATGAATCGTTAATTTTTGCGTAATTTTCTTAAACATTGTCTATATTTTATAACATGTTCAAGAAAATGAAAAGGTCTAAGCCGTTCAAAATTTTAACCCGCAACTTTTAGCATATATCTTGTGCAATCTTTAGAATTATGACTGATTTTAGCGATATTATAGCATTCGTCTACAACTCGTTTATACGCGTCTTTATCTTCAAGATAACTTTCTATCTTAAAAATCAAATCTGAAAAATCTTCATAAAAAGGTAAATGACCGTCAAATAGAGCCAATTCTTCTCTAAAATCACTTAACATTAAACGTTTGCAGGCAATTGTTTGAAAAGTTCGATAATTTAGCGAAGATATACCTTGAGAATTCATATTGAAAACGATTTTTGCATTATTTATAGCTTTTGCCATATCTTCTTCATTATCAATAAATCCTTGATAGCAAAGAGTAATTAGTTCAGGGTATTTTGAACGCTTTTTAGCATCTTCATAATGTCTGTCAATTGCGTACCAAGCAATTTTTAAATTCGGAAGTTTTGTTATAAGTTCTTCAAAAAAGCTCAAGCGATAATCAGTATCAAGTCTGCCGGCAAACATTATATCAAATTCAGGTTCAATATCCATATCTTTGTAAATATCAAAATTGACAAAGTGAGGTAAGTAGTTTATGTTTTTAAAATTTTCGTATTCAGTTAGAACCTTATCCCAATAAAAAGTATAATTATCATCATTTTCTAAGTATGGAAGATATTTTTCCCACTCAGGGCCTGAAGCCTTGCTTCTTATATCATCTGAAAAATAATTTAAAGAGCGACAAGGCAAATTATTGTCAATTTTTATTTTAAGTCCAGAAAAATCATATCCTGTGATAAAATCATAGTCATCGTTCAAGTAATCATTTAGATTTTTGTCGAATAATTCATCAAAAACTTTGACTTCGCAACCGTTTTGTCTGAAACCATCAATAATACTGTTTGTAGTAAGTCTTCCACCAATACTTATCGGTAATATTGCTAAAATCTTTTTATTTTTCATACACATTACATTCTAACATTTTTAATCAACCTTTACAAGGCGATATTAATTGAGTATACTTAAGTTATGCGCTTGTAGCTCAGTAGGATAGAGCGGAGGTTTCCTAAACCTTGTCTGCCGTGGGTTCGACTCCCTCCAGGCGCATTTTTTGTTTATTGAGAAATTAAATGCCCGTCTCACGCGCCAAGCCAAGCTTGTCGGGTTCTTGCTGTAAATAAAGTGCAAGTGTGAGATGGGGGTATAATCGCTAAAAGCTAAATATAAGGCTTTTTGTGGCGATTTTAATAGAATGAGATGCACTTGCACTAATTGGATTTTATTTGCACTTATTTGTATATTACTTGCAATAAAATTACATCAATTTTAAAATTAAACTCCGAAAGTTAGCAATATATTTACGCTTTAGCCATGTATATTTAGTGCAAGTGAAAAATTTTCTCATAGTTTGAGATGTATTAAATTATCTCTGAAATTGAGATAAAAACACTTGACTTCTATTGAAACAAGAGTAATTAATGTCATTGTAAAAGGTCTTTAAACAAGATTTAAAATGGTTTTAAATGAACAAATTACATTTACTTCACGAAGCAGAAAAATTATACAGCATTGAAAATTTAACTCCTGAAATGATTGCTGAAAAATTAAATATCTCACGCAGAACTATTTTTAACTGGAAAAAGAAATACAAATGGGATAATCATATCGTCAGAATAAAAGATTTTTCTAAACAATTTGCTGGTAATATTTATAATGTTGGAACAAAACTTCTTACAAAATTAAATGATGATATAGATAACAATAGAATTTTGAATAAACATGAAATTTGTGCCTTGGAAAACATTATCAAAATTATAAATAAAGAAGAAAAAGAACAAGCAAAAAATTTGGATAATTTTTCACCTAAAAAGAAACCTGCAAAATTTCTATCACCAGATGTTATTGAAGAAATTAATAGAAAAATATTAGGTTGGAATGGTGCATATTAAACTGTGTCGAATTGTCTCTGAGATTGAGACGAAGAGTTGATTTATTTGAGGCAAAGAGTGATTAATGACTGTGTAAAAA
>CAKVGW010000088.1 GCA_934747325.1 uncultured Candidatus Melainabacteria bacterium
TATCAAAAAAGGTATCGCTAATGGAATAAGTAAACCAACAATATAATGTAGTCCAAAAGGACTGCGCATAGCTTTGCCAAAATCACCAAATATGTTATTGCCGTAGAGTTTTCTATCTATATCCCTTAACATTTCTGGAGTATAATGTGGACGTTGCGTTGTATTTTTAACCTTTTTAGCTTGAAAGTTTGTATTTTGTTCTACACTTTGAATTCTCATTTTTTTCCTTTTTTCGTTATTTTTTTTGTTTTTGTCGTGTTGAATGCCAATTGTTCAACACGACCTCGTACTAAATCACCCTTTTCTTGAACGCATTAAGCATAGTTTCAAATTTTATATTTTCTTTTTTCTTAATCGCTTGTGTAATAACTTTATCAATAGTATCTGCGATTTGACCTATTGACCAGCCTTCGGTTACTTTTGCAAGTTCTTGGCAATTTGCAACAGTCAACACTCCGGCTAAAATCGGCAAGCTTAATAAAGATTTTTGGAACAAGTTGCTTCTGTCATCTTCGTCAGGATTATCAACCTCAATTTTCGTTCCCATACGTCTCGGGTTGCCTGTGATTTCAGGATTAACTTTGTCTATATAGTTAGTTGCACCAACCAAAATAATTCCCTTCATAGAAGCGTTGTTCATTTTATCTTTATATGTATTAACTTCTTCTATCTGATGTTTTTCCGCAAAATTAGGGAAGAATCTTTCTGCTTCATCAAAGAAAAGCATTACAGGTTTTTTCAAAATTTTTGCCTGTAATTCCAATCTATCAAAGATTTCAACAACGTGTTTTGAAATTTGGTGAATATATTGAGAATCGTTTATGGATGAATAATCCATTTTATATAAAGGTACATTCATTTGTCTTGCTAAAGTCTCGACAATAGTCGTTTTACCAGTCCCAGGTGGACCGTATAAAATCACACCCCCCGGCAAGCGTCTTTTGTTAGCAAGTAATGCAGCTCTAATTTCAGGGTCCCAAACATCAATAACAGACTCTTGCAATTGTTCTTTAACTTTTTGCATTCCGCCTAATTCGTCCAAAGATTGGAAATCCCACTCATTATATTGATGTTGTTTAAGCCCCGATTTGTTACAAAACTCTCCCATCATTCTTTCATTATTTATCGCTTTACAATCTTCTATCGCATCTCTAAAATCGGTTCCTTTCAAAATCACCTGTCTCTTTGCGTCTTTTACGACAGACGTAATTGAAGCCATTGACATTCCGTCAAAATCTTTTGCAATTTCTCTAAGATAATTATCGTCTTTTGCAAGTTCTCTTGTGGATGGCGATTTTTCTAATGATTTTTTGATTACATCATATCTTTCTTCAAATGTCGGATTACTGAAATGTATCCAGTTACCTAATCTGCCACGACGTTTAAGAGCAGAATCTACACCATCCAAGTCGTTTGTAGCAGCAATTAAGATAAAACCGCGTTGAGCAGGATTGTTTAGTTCTTGCAACAAAGCGTCTGTTAATTCTTTATTGTGTTGCGCGCTTCCTCCACGTTCGCCGCCTAATGATTCGAATTCATCCAAGAACCAAACCGAACGTTCGCCTGTTTCTTGGAATTTTCTATTCAATTGGTCTGCTAATTTTTTAAACGCTTTGCCTTCTTCATGGACTAAAGCTGTACCAATATCAGATAATTTTGTTTCATAGAAAGGTAAACCTAAAGTTTTTGCCAAAGCTTTTGCTGTGTAAGTTTTTCCGTTTCCGGGTTCGCCGTAAAATATCGCGCCATCAGGCAAAGCGTCATTGCCTAATTCCTTGTATAAATCATCAAGTCTTTTCATTGGTTCAATATACAGCTCGTTCAAACGTTTCTTTATTTCAGGCATTCCGCCCAAATCGTCAATAGTCGGATCATCAGCTGTCATTGGAGTTCTTTTGAATTCAAGAGTGTCGTAAGCTGATGTTCTATTAAAATCATCAATTGGAGTCAAACCTTTTTCTGTCGTATATTCCGCCAATTGTTCTTTAAATATCGGCATTATATTTTCGGTTTCACCACGTGAAATTGCAGTTCTTGCGGTTTCATTCAAGATTTTTTCGATTTCCGAAAAAGGAATACCTTCTGTTGAACCAGTAATTTCTTCTAAATTACCATTTAATTGGACTAATATCTTTTTATCGTTGATTTTCTGATGTATGAATTCTTGTCGGTCATTTGCGTTCGAGCAAGGCAAAGTCAATACTTTATCAATAAGTCCGGCATGTATAAATGTATTGCCAATATTTGCCTTATCTTTTGTTGTAGCAACAAATAACATTCCTTTTGCTGAGCAATTTTTTAAAATATTCGCAAACTTATTTCTTTCAACTTGCACACTATTGTTATCTTCTGTATACATGTTGTCAAAGTTTGAAGCAACAACAATTGTCCTTATGCCGTTTTCTTTATAATTTTTTTCAATATCTGCAATCATCGGAGCTAATTCTTGCATTGAATGAATTTGCAGAGCTGGTAAGTCCGTTTCATTAACTAATGCACTAACCAGTGAATCGGTTCCGTTTGGAGATGCGAACAAAATTCCGTTAGGTAAAGACAAATTATCAATTTCGCACAATTTATTTTTTGTACTGTCTTTAATTGGAATGATAATATTTTCTCGTAATTCTTGTTTAATATTTTCCATACCGATAATATCGTCTAAAGATTTCATTTCAGGATTTACTTCATAATGAGTATACTCCTTGTATTCAGGCTTCTTAACAGTTTTATCTTCTGCTTTCTCAGGTTCTGCTTGTGGAGCAATTTCAGTAGTTGGAACTTCATCTTCAACTTCATCAAAAGAATCAAAGAAATCTATTTTTTGTTCTTCTTGTATTTGTGGAGGTTGAGGAGTCTCAATTGGTACTGATGTTTCAATTGGTTTTGTTTCTTCAACTTGTTTTGGTGTTTCAACTTGTTTTGAAGCTTCTTCGGGCTGCTTCTCTTCAACAGGACGCATTTGACTTGGAGTAACCTTAATCGGATTTTCTACATAAATTTTCGCTGCAGTTTCTCTTGCGTCTGCTGTGTTGGTTTCTTTTGGTTGTGTAGAATTTTGAATATTTTGTCGTTCAATCTTTTTTGCACCGCGCGATAATAACAAAGAACGCATCTCGTCTGTCTTTGCGTAATCTAGCGGTGAAATACCGTTGTTTGTAAAATTAACTATATGTTCTCTTGTTGAAGGTTTTGCGGTCAAATAAGATACAAGCGCAGTATAATTATTTGCAACAAGTTTTTGAAACAACGTTTCGCCATCTTCCTTGCTTACTTGATTAACATCCAACTTGCCTTTGCGAGCCTCGTTTAACAAATCTTTTTCGGTTGGTAAATCGTCTTTTGCTTTAAAACCAAGCTTTTTGCTTGAATATTGTCTTGTGATAATTGGTGTAATGTACATAATTTTCCTTACAAAGTATTGTTTTTAATAAATAATAGCCGGTTGAAGCCATTCATTACAAAAAGCGTAAAAATATAAATTGCTACATTTCTTAATATTTCTTTACCAAAATTTTATATACTAAATCAAAGAAGTTTTTTCTTAAATCAAGAATAAATTTTTCCATATAATCAACCCTTCTATCCTTTTACGGTTTTCTTGAAATCTTTGGCGTTGAATGGTATTTTTTGCAGACACACTTTTTTAAACCAAATCTTAATTTTAATATACTTAACAATCTATTGATTATTAAGTATATTTGTGGTTTGTTATAATTAAGCGGGCATATCCTCTAAAAGCCTGTTATGTATAAGCGGCTAGGAGCCAATCTTTCAAGTTAAGAAGCTCCACTTATATTAAAAAATAGAAGGAAAAAGAAATGTTAAAAATCAGATTGAAAAGATTAGGTGCTAAGAAAGCTCCAACATACAGAGTTATTGTTATCAACTCTACAACAAAACGTGAAGGTAAGCCTGTAGAAGAATTAGGCTACTACAATCCTAAAACAAAAGAAATGAAGTTGAACAAAGCTTCTGCTGAAGCATGGGTTAAAAAAGGTGCTCAACCTACAGATACAGTTAAATACTTAATGGCTAACTGCAATGAAGATGGTTCATTAAACTACAAAAAATCAGAAGTAGTTAAACTTTCTAAAAAAGCTCAAGCTAAGAAGGCTGAAGAAGAAGCAAGAAAAGCTGAAGAAGCAGCCGCTGCAGCTCAAGCAGAAGAAGCTCCAACTGAAGCTTAAGAAATAATTTTAAAGCTCTCTTCTTTGAGGAGAGCTTTTTTAATAAATTTTTGTAAAGATTTATAAATTTAATAGCAATTTTTTATATTGCTGAGTTTTAAAAAATGTGTATCAGATAATAGAAGGTATAAGTATTATGATTAGTCCGATTAACTTTAGAGCTAGCGCAGGCAATGTAGAATTAACTAAACCTGTTGAAATAGAAGCGCCAAAAACAGAAACTGTAACAAAACCTATTGAAACAGCTACACCTTTTAAAGGCGCAAATGCTCTAGCTGCATATAATAAAGCTTTTTTAGCAGTTGATAATTCAACTGAAGATACTTCTAAAGCTCCTGCCTTCAAAGGCGAAGAAGTTGAAACTCAAGACGCGCCTAAAGCCCCTGCTTTCAAAGGCGAAGAAGTTGAAGCTCAAGACGCGCCTAAAGCTCCTGCTTTCAAAGGCGAAGAAGTGGAAACTCAAGACGCGCCTAAAGCCCCTGCCTTCAAAGGCGAAGAAGTTGAAACTCAAGACGCGCCTAAAGCCCCTGCTTTCAAAGGCGAAGAAGTTGAAGC
>CAKVGW010000089.1 GCA_934747325.1 uncultured Candidatus Melainabacteria bacterium
TTAACTAATTCTTCTTTTGGCATAGAGTTTTTAACTTCTGCCATATAAATCGCCAACAAGTAGAACGAAATTAACTGTGCCATGTATGATTTTGTAGCCGCAACAGAAACCTCTATACCTGCGTTCACCGGAACTAAGCTGTCTGCTTCTCTCGCCATTGTTGAATCTGGTCGGTTAGTTACAATTAAAATATGTGAACCTTTATTTTTTGCTTGTCTTACAGCAGTAATCGTATCAGCAGTTTCACCTGATTGAGAAACGCCAATTACAAGCGTATTTTTATCTGTAATAGTTTTTCTGTATATGTATTCGCTAGAAGGTTCAACATCAACAGGAATTCCGCAAAAATCTTCGATTAAATATTTACCAACCATTGCAGCATGCAATGATGTCCCGCAAGCAACAATCTGAATACGGCTCAAGTTTTTTAATTTATCTTTATCTAAAGTAACTTCTTTTAAAATGATATCCTCATCCATCGCATGAAGTTTTCCTGAAAGCACGTTTCTAACAACATCAGGTTGTTCATGAATTTCTTTAAGCATGAAGTGCTTATAACCCATTTTGCTTAATGCTACAGGTTCCCAAGGAAGAGTTTCAACTTTCAAAGTCAATGGATTTTTGTCAATATCAATAACTTTGTAAGAATCAGGTTTTAGTGTCACGATTTGATTGTCATCTAAGTACATTGCTTTTTTTGTATATTGGATTAATGCAGGAACGTCAGATGCTACAAAGTTTTCACCTTCACCTAAACCAACAACAAGTGGCGCATTTCTTCTTGTCGCAACGATTGTATTTGGTACATCTTGGTGAATAACACAAAGAGCGTAAGCACCTTCAATTTCTTTTGTAGCAAGTCTTACTGCTTCTGTTAAATCGTGAGTTTCACCATATTTTGTAGCTACTAAATGCGCAACTGTTTCTGTATCGGTTTGAGAGCGGAATGTGCAACCTTTAGCTTCTAATTTTGCTCTTAATTCTTTGTAATTTTCAATAATACCGTTGTGAACAACCGCTACCTTTCCGCAATTACAAGAATGTGGGTGGGCATTTTCAACTGTTGGTGCACCGTGTGTCGCCCAACGAATATGACCGATGCCGATTGTTGATTTAGATATTTCTGCATAATTTTTTTCAACTATGTCTTTAAGATTTTGTAATTTACCTGCAGCTTTGTAAAGTTCAACTTTGCCTTCTACGTTAACCGCAATTCCTGAAGAATCGTAACCTCTATATTCAAGACTTGTTAAACCTTCTAAAAGAATATCAACCGCTGTTTTATTTCCAACGTAACCAACAATTCCGCACATTTATTATATCCTCGCTATTTTGTAAATAGAGTTGAAAGGTAGAAATGTTGAACAGTTGAATGGTTCAAATTATTCACTTTTGATAAGCAGATATTGTGAGCCAAAACGAACTTATCGAACTTTCCCGCTTTTCAGATTTTCAACTCCTCTGCACTTTATTTTAACATAAAACAGAAATTCTGCTAATTAAGATTTTCTAAAGAAGTTTCTGATTTTATATACACCGGCGATACCTGCGGAGAATAAAGCAACACCGCCAAAAATTTTAAAATACAATTTTTTATTAAAATCATTTTTCGTTTTCTCCTTTTTTGCACCTTCATATATATCAGTATTAATTTGTTGCATTCTTTTGTCTGCATCTTTATTTGAGAACAGCGTTTGTTTAGGCAAAATTGCAGGAGCTTCTGCCGCGACAATTTTAGGTCGTTTAACCTTAGTTTCTGTCGAGTAGTGTCCTTCTAAATAATTGTTTTTAATTTCACTCATTTAGAATAATTCTCCATAATGTAACAATTTGTGCAACCTGTTCTTCGGTAAGTACATCATTCCTGTTTGAACAGGAATATCAGGTACTTTCTTTCTTAGGCATTCCTCCATATATTCATTCGCCTGAGGTGACGTGAACCTGAACCCGAGCTTGTAAAAGAACAGAGCCGGCGATGATTCTTTAACCAGTGGCGCCGAAAAAGTCACAATACGCCCTTCTGCTTTCGGATCAAACATAGCTTTTTCAGCCAAAGCTTTGACCGCCTCTGCACCAAGTCCGCACCTTGGTTTAGGTGATTGAATATAGTCAATTATATAACAGTTTTTCAAATACTGTATTTTCCGTTTGACCGGAATAATAAATGATTGTTGATTAAAGAAGTTCCCCTCCTCCGGCTTTCGTTCCAGATTGAGAGTTTCTTCGACCACATCTACATAGTCGTCCTCTATTACTCCGGGGATAGCAATATTATCCCCTCGTTTTAATTTTTTGACACGAATAGTTGCCTTTTCTTTTAACGGAATTGTTTTAAAGCCCAGTATTGGTGGCATACTAAAACTTGATACAGATGCAGTCGGTTTTGCAACTGCCATCTGTGGACGCATGTCCATAGACGTAATATTATTAATCATAACCTACCTAACCTATTTTCTAACTAACCTTATATATATAAAGTCATGTTTGTTTAGAAAATTGCCTTTTTAAGGAAAGAAAATTTATATTCGTTACATTTGTTAATATTTGCATAAAAATAGTTGTATAATTAATCAACAGGAGTATTTTTACCCAAACCAAAACCTTCTTTAAGTACAGTAAACAAACCATAGCCTGCTACACCCCAAGCCCCGATTTTTGACATTGTACCTTTTGTAGCAAGAGCTAAAGACGAAAAAGCAACCGGAATAAGGTTATTTCCCAATGTATTTAAAAATCCTTTTGTAAAACCTTTTATATTTCCCATAATTGAGAATAGAGGGTTGTCCATGCGCATTTCTGCGATTTTTTTCTGCATAGCACTATTTACAGAACTTTCTCCGTTTAAAGTTCTTGTCGAAGCATGAACTTTTTCAAAATGGTCGGCATTTTCCATTTGAGAAACTCTGCCTGCATTCTTTTTGGCAACAGAATATGAGTCATAGAGTACTGCGCTCATGCCTGCTATACCAACTGTTTTGCATACTATGTTAGAAACCATGCCCATTATTATTGTCCTTTAACTCCATCTTTTGGAGCTTCTTCTTTCACTGCTGGATTTGGAATGTTTTTAACTTCTGTACCGCCAGACATTTTTAACAAAATATCAGCTGCTTGAAGAACATCTTCTTTATCAGCACTTGGATTTGCTTGAATGTTATGAAGAAGTTCAACCGTAAAATCGTTACCGCTTGCAAGTTGAGAAGCAAACGCACTCAACGCTGCAACTCTGATTAATTTTGACGGGTCTTGAAGCATTTTATTTAACAATGCATTCAATGCAGCATCGTTGTATCTGTCTTTATCTTCATCTAACCTCATCAAAATTTCTTTTGAAGCCATCAAACGTATTTCATCATTTGGATTATTCAAATAATTTTCTAAAGATTTAATATATTCATCAGTTAAAGCGACAACTTTTTTTTGTTTACTGTTCTTTTTGTCTGCTTTAATTTGTTCTTCTCTAGCATCTAAATCGTCAATAATCCCTGTTGATTTTGTCATATCTTGCTTTACGTCTTTGTTTTCACCGGTATCATAGTGTTTTAAAGCTGTACCATCTAGTCCCACGCTATCGGTTTGATTTGCCTCATTTGCAATTTCACCTGCTTGAGTAGAATTTACATCTTTTGAGTCTGCTTTTTGAGTTCGATTTGCAGTTTCTGACGCATTTTTAATATTTTCTAATTCTTTATTAATAGCTTCTATATCAGACTTATTAACTGTATCTTCTACAGCTTTTCCATTACCTTGATAGTTGTAATTGTTCAAATAATATTGAGGCGGATATGCCTGAAATCCGTTTGGTTGTTGAGTAGTTTGAGGATTTGTAGCATAGCCGTAAATTTCTTTTTGTGGTATTGCTCCAATTTGTGCTTGTGGAATTTGATAAACTCCTTGCGGGATATCTTGATAACCTTGAACTTGATATCCTTGAGGTGCGTTTGGAATATTAGCATTTCTACCCAAATTAACAGCAGGGTTTGAAATCTGTATAGTTACACCTGAATAATTTGGTTGTTGCGGATTAATCATTGGATTTGTCATAGCACATTACACCTTTGTTACACATTCTTATATATATAAAGTTAAGTAGAAAGCAAAAATTGCTACATTTCAATATTTTTGTTACGATATGTAAAGAGGTTCTTATGGGATATAAAGTTTTAGATTGTACATTACGTGATGGTGCTTATGTCGTTGATTCAAATTTTGGCGAAAAGCGTATTTGCGACATTATTACAACATTAGAAAACGCTAAAATTGACATCGTTGAATGCGGTTGGTTAAGGAATTGTGTTCATGAAAAGGATTCTGTTTTATACAGTGTTCCTGATGATGCAAAAAACTATCTTGAAGCCTCTAAGTCTAAGTTTTCACTTATGTTTGATTACGGACGCTATGATATTGAAAAACTTCCTCAAAACAACGGTTTGTTTGATATAATCAGAATTGCGTTTTACAAAAAAAGTTTGGATGAAATTTCTTTTGTTGCAGAAGAAGTTAAAAACAAAGGTTACAAAGTGTTTTT
>CAKVGW010000090.1 GCA_934747325.1 uncultured Candidatus Melainabacteria bacterium
TCGTACCAATCGCAAACGCTTAAATCGGTGTGCCATCTCCAATTAACTTCGTAAGGCAAAAGCACCCAACAAGGAATGCCCATTGCGCCTGCTAAATGCGCAAGTGATGTGTCGTTGCAGATTACTAAATCCAAGTTTGCCATAGCAGCTGCGGTTTGAGAAAAATCTATTAAATCTTTACCAATATCAATAATACCGTCCAAAACCTTCGTATCTTCCGAACCTTCAAATGTTTGGAAGGAGTAATATTGTGTATTTTCGACTTGCATTAATGGTATAAATGATTCTGCGGGAATTACTCTATCAAAATCGTAATAAGTATTTCCTTGCCATTTTATACCAACTTTGATTTTGTCATTATTGAAATATTTTTGTCTATATTCTTCAACCAACTGCATATTAGGTTTTAAATATCCGCTTGAATAGGCAAAAACTTTGTCGCTTTTAAGTTTTAACAAATATGGCAAACTCAAAAGCGGTGCGTGCACATCAAATTCTAAATCTTTTTCGGGAACATAAGTGTCAATAATTTCATCAATGCCCAAGCTGTTTTCTTTAAATAATTTTGACAAAGGTTTTTGGCACATAAAAATCAGTTTTTTGCATTTTTGAGCGACCAAAGGTAAATACCTTGCAAACATTATTACATCGCCAAAACCTGCTTCATAGTATACCAAAAGCGTTTTGTCTTTTATGTTTTCGCCTTTCCACAAGTTATCAATTCTGGCTTTGTTAGGATAGCTTTTGATTTGAAGCGCAACGGCAGTATCACGGCAAACTCTGTTTTCAAAGAGTTTCAAACCTTTGTCATAATCTTTAACTCGCATAAGAGCGAGACTCAAAAAATATTCTGTATCAGGGTCGTTTGGTCTTATTTTTTGACAAATTTTAAGCGCTGAAAGTGCGTTATTTGTTTGAGCTTCAACGCTATAAAGGTGTGAGAGATTAAACCAAGCGTCATAAGAAGACGGGTCAATCTTCAAAGCTCTTTCATAAAAACTTATTGCTTCTTTATTTTTCTTTAAATTTTTATAAGCAAGGGCAATATTAAACATCAAAGAAAAATCGTCGGGGAATTTTTTTAAAACTTCCGGTGCTTTTTTCACAATTTCTTTGTAAAGCTTTGCTCTAATATAAGTTTGAAAAAGAGTTTCATAGAAATAAGCGTTCGGTTGTTTTTCAACGGCTTTTTCAACAAGGCTTACAGCAGAAATTACATCTTTTTGCTGAAGTTTTAAAACTCCCAAAAGATTATAAATTTCTGCATTGTCGCTATCTTGCGCCAACGCTTCTTTATAAGCGCTTTCAGCTTCTTCAAGTTTACCTTCCTGATGAAGTGAAAACCCGACTTGTATCAAATCTTCCGTTGCAGGCATAAATTTCTCTCTCTTTATAAATATAATAACTTGTAATACTGCTTATTGCAAGTTATTATATTTAATTACTTTTGGTATTTATAGCAATGATGAGTGTCGAGATTTCAAGTGTGTGGTCATTGTAAGGCGATTAGTCTGAAGCAATCCAGCTTTTTATTAATTTTTATTTTTAATAACAAATCAATTCAAAAATCCGCAATTACTGATTCATTTCATTAAAACTATTCATTGCATGGTAAGAGCTTCTTACAAGCGGGCCGATTTGATAATTTTTGAACCCAACTTTGCGCGCAAGTGTTTTCAATTCTTCAAACTCATCTAACGTATAAAATTTAGCAACCTCTAAATGAGCCTTGGATGGTTGAATATATTGACCGATGGTTATGATATCTACGCCTACATTTTTTAAATCGCATAAAGTTTCTTCGATTTGCGCCAATGTTTCACCCAAGCCTACCATCAAACCTGATTTTGTTACGATTGAAGAATTATTTTTGATGTATCTTAAAACTTCTAACGACCAATCATAATTCCCTTGAGGTCGAGCAGTCGAAAATAAAGTTTTTACAGTTTCAATATTATGATTAAAGCAATCAGGATTAGCTCCGATTATTGTATCAAGAGGTGCATAACTGTTGAGTGCCTGCACTTTTTCTTGTGGTGCTAAATTTCTCGGTTTAAAGTCAGGAGTTAAAATCTCGATTTTTGCATTACAAATTTTTCTGATTTCATCAACACAGTTCCTGAAATGTTCTGCTCCGCCATCTTCCACATCATCGCGTGTTACTGAAGTTATTACGGCATATTTTAAACCTAATTCTTTTACTGCTTCTGCAATATGTTTAGGTTCATTTAAATCCAACGGTTCGGGTTTTGCACTCGAAATATTGCAATAACGACAGTTTCTGGTGCAAACATTACCCATAATCAAAAATGTTGCCGTATTATGTGAATAGCATTCGCTTTTATTCGGACAGCGTGCGCCTTCACACACTGTATTTAGGCATTTTGTTTTTAAAATTCTTCTTACAGTTTTCGTTTTTTCTGTGTCAATTATAGGTCGTTTTAAATATTCAGGTAATCTTGGCATTTTCGTTCCTCAGGCTTGAAAAATTTTTAAGATACGCTAAAATAAGAATATAGGCAAGGGTGATGCGAACACCCTTACCAACCCGATTAACGGGTTTTGATGATGAGAATTAGTATTATTAGTAATACTAATTCTCTTGCATTGATTTCAACTATCATTCTAACCTCCTTTCGTTGATAGTTAAAATGCGTTAAAATCTTTAGCCTATATTCTTATTTTAATGTGCTACAATCATCCTATCATAGTTCGGTGAATATATCAATATTTTATAAAATTCTAAAGTTAACAAAAAAGAAGAACATCATTTGATGTTCTTCTTTTCTTTGTTAATTTCCCTAATTCAAACTAAACTTCTTTGAATACCAAAGTAGCGTTGTGACCACCAAATCCGAATGAATTTGAAAGCGCTGCATGAACTTTCTTTTCTCTTGCTTTATGTGGAACATAATCAAGATTAGCAACGTGTTCATCTTGGTTATCAAGGTTGATTGTTGGAGGAACTTTGCCGTCTGTAATAGTTTTAACACAAACGATACCTTCAACAGCACCAGTTGCACCTAACATGTGACCATGCATGCTCTTTGTTGAACTTACTAACAAGTTTGGATTTTTTTCCTTGTCACCAAAAATCTTAGCAATAGCTTGAGATTCCGCAACGTCACCTAAACCTGTACTTGTTCCGTGTGGATTGATGTAATCAATATCTTCAGGTTTCATGCCTGCATCAGCAAGAGCCAATTCCATTGCCTTAATTGCGCCGTTACCATCAGGATCTGGAGCAACCATGTCATAAGCGTCAGCTGATTGACCGTAACCAACGATTTCAGCATAAATCTTAGCACCGCGAGCTTTTGCTTGTTCGTATTCTTCAAGAACAACTACGCCTGCGCCTTCGCCCATTACAAAACCATCTCTATCTTTATCATAAGGTCTTGAAGCTTTTGTAGGTTCATCGTTTCTTTTAGAAAGAGTTCTAGCCGCTGTGAATGCGCCAATACCCAATGTTGTAATTGTAGCTTCGCAACCGCCGGCTACCATAACATCAGCGTCGCCATATTGAATTGTTCTGAACGCATCACCAATTGAGTGAGAACCTGTTGCACAAGCAGATACAACAGCTTTGTTTACACCTTTGTAACCGTGTTTCATAGATACACGACCTGATGCCATATCAACGATTAGCATAGGAACTGTGAATGGAGAACCTTTTGTAGGCCCTTTATTAATCATAGCCATGTGGTTCTTTTCAAAAGTTTTAAAACCACCTGCTGCAGAACTTACTAAAACACCAATTCTATATGGGTCAATGTCAGCTTCGTCAATACCTGAATCTGCGATAGCTTCATCAGCTGCTACCATTGCAAATTGAGTAAATCTATCCATTCTGTTTGCATCCTTAGAAGACATATAATCTTCAGGATTAAAATCTTTATCTTTAATTTCACCGGCTATTTTTACAGTGTGTTTTTCTGTATCAATAGATTCGATTAGTGAAACACCACTTTTACCATTAAGAAGAGCATTCCAAAAATTATCAACTCCAATACCGCATGGAGTAACTGCTCCCATCCCTGTTATAACAACTCTACGTTTTGTCATCTTCCCCTTTTCCTTAATCAATTTTCTGTTTACACAAATAATAAATAAAGAGGGCGAAAATATATAATCCTCACCCTCTTAATATAATTTTAAAACTTACTATGAGTGAGCTTCGATGTAGTTAACTGCATCTTGAACTGTTTGAATTTTTTCAGCTTCTTCATCAGGAATTTCGCAACCGAATTCTTCTTC
>CAKVGW010000091.1 GCA_934747325.1 uncultured Candidatus Melainabacteria bacterium
ATTGCTTTGTCAATTTTTTCTAAAAGAATTTCTAAATAGTTGTCAATATCTGTTTTTAAAATTTCATCGTTTTCATTTTCAAGTGCTTTTTGCAAAATCAGCATACAGCTTTTGATTTCTTTAAGTTCTAAACAAATATCTTTCAATTTATTTTCCATATAAGACACTCCTTGGTGTTAGATTGGATACCAGTATAAAAAATCTATGAATTAGATAATGCTGTGATGTATTACTTCATAGTGTTTATTCATATAGTACACGAAAATTTTATGTATGCAAGGAGAATTTCCTAATTATTACAATATAATATCGAATAATATAAAACATTTGCGAATCTCAAACGGGCTTTCGCAAGAAAGTTTTGCTGAAAAGTTGGGTTGTTCAAGAGAATATATAAGCAGGCTTGAAAATTATCATGAACAAATCAGTTTACAAATGATATTAAATATAAGCAAGGTTTTTAATATTAAACCTCAGACTTTTTTTGATGAAATGTAAAACTGTTAATTGTGCAAAAAATTGCACCCTATTTCTTAATAATTCTACCAAAATTGGAAATTGTTCTAATAAAGTAAAAAAGTTTGAATTTTATGCCACCCTCATCAGGCTCCGACAGCTTGTCTTGGATTATTCGGGCGAGCATAACATTCCAATAACAACAAATCCTTACGGATTTTAGTAGTTATTTCCATGTTAAATGCTCTTATGGGCTTGCTCGCTAACGCTCGACATCGCCCTACCGAAAATCCGCTCTCCCCTCAAGGGAGAAGCTGTAATATGCGTTAATTTAGCGCGGTTGCACTACCTATTTGTTAATCAAACAAGATTTTAACGTAAAGATGGGAGTTTTTCAATTTACTAATACTTTTTATTTTAGTTTTGATATGTAATTCAATTAATACAAACTGTTTAAAAAATTAATCTAAAATATCGCTCAAATCAAAAATATTTTCAGCACCAAGTTTCATACTTTTGATTGCAGCTTGAACCCTGTTAGAAACCCCGAGTTTTTTATATATAGACGCTACATGAGCTTTTGTAGTGTGGTTTGAAATGAAAAGTTTCTTGGAAATTTCCTTGTTATTCAATCCCCTTAACAACAAAAACAAAACTTCTCTTTCTCGCTCGGTAAAGTTTTCCATAGAAATACATCTTCCTCATCATTCATAACATTAGTTCCTATTATCTTTGTACAATATCTTAAGTGGTGTGTCTATAAGCTCGGTGGCTACTTTTTGCAAAGCCGGTTATCTTTAAGACAACTTAATTTATCAGAGAACTTAATGTTAAGTTTTGTAAAGAAAATTGAACCCAATGAAATCAGGCAAATTTTAAATACTTTATATATGTGAGGTATATAAGATGGTAAATGCAATTAGTAAAACTGAATATTCTTCAACACAAGCTAATTCTGCCGTTAACAAGGCTGAAAATAGTAATTTTACTAATTCTATTTATTCAAACTCAAATAAAAAGAATACCTCTGTAGAAGAAAAAAAGAATACCTCAAAACTTGATGAATTATTAGAAAAATTGTGTGCAGAATTTTCTAAACTAGGTTTGAAGCCGGAAGAACTTAAAAACAGCGGTATTTTATATCGTATTTCCGGCATGAACCAAAAACAAATTGAATCAGCTACTGACGCTCAATTAAAACAAGTAGTTGATTGTTTAAAAGCTGCTATTAAAGATTCTGTTGTTGATGGCAAAATCGATTTAGAAAAAGCAGGTAAACTAGGTAATACTTATTTTATCGCTGTAAACACCGGTTGGACAATTGAAGGATTCAAAAAACACAACAATGGCGTAAAAAAATCTTCTCTTTTAGAAAGATTAAAAGAAACAGGTTGTCTAAAAAATGATGCAACTTTAGAAAATATTAAATCTGATGAATTAGAAAAAGCTTTGTACGATTTCTTCAATAAGACTTTGTTAACACCTTTAAAAAATGCTAAATCAGCAAAAGAAAAAGCAAGCATTTATAAAGGTCAATTACAAACTTTTGGTCGTTTATTGATTAATACTCCTGATGAAGAAAAAGCAATCTTCAAACAAGCTATTGCAACATTGGCTGCAGACAATAGACTAAAAGGTTTGAACGCTGTTCTTGCAAGTTTTGAAACTCCTCAAGCTAAAGAAGCTTGGGCTGATAGTTGGTCTGTTGAAGAACTTTCACAAGCAATGGGAGCTAAAGACGATAAAGGTAATGTTCCAACTGATAAAGATCAAACTGCTATGGCTGCCGGTGTTTTTGCAGAAAAATCAGAAGAAAGCATTAAAGAAACTTATTCTCAAATGAGCGAACCTGCAAAACAATTTTTCCAAGAAAATGCAGACAAACTTAAAGCCATTAAAGAAAAAGAAGCAAAAGGTATTGAATTAACTGAAGAAGAAAAAGAACTTGTTGCTCAAAGAGATTTGTATAAAAATCTTTATTCCGGCGCAATGTCTGGTACTGCTATTAATACAAAAGTTGCCCAAGAAAATAAAAAAGAAATTCTTGGCACAATGAACAAAGATGCTTATAACCTTCCTATTTATAGAGAAGTTTTAAAACAAGTTAACGAATTTGTAGAAGAACATCCGGAAGCTTTAACAATGCCAAAAGAAGAATTGGTTAAATTGTTGGATGAAGTTACAAACGGTAACTATTCAACAGTTGCTACAAACAGCAATGCTGAATTAAAACCTCCATACGAAGAAAAACAAGGAACTGTTGGACATGAAAATAAGCAAACAGCAGAAGAACATGAGCAAGATAAAGCTCAGCTAAAAATAACATTTGATCGTATTATTGCTAATTCAAATGATAATCAAGAAAATAACAAATTTGTTGTTGAAAAAAATGAAAAAGTAGAAGAAAAAACTAAATCTGACCTAAAATCAGCTTCTGATTTTTTCGCACTAAAATTAAAAAATAAAGCATTTAGAAGTGCCGAAAATATTACTGAATATTTAAAAGAAACAGGCGAATCAAAATTCGGTTTCGCAACAGAAGTATTTAAAAAATTCAGCGATATGGGCTCAACAACTCAAGACTGGGCAATGAACTATTTTTCAAACGCATCATCTACCGTTCAAAACTTGTTCTTGAATAAAATAACAGGCTCTTTCTCCGGAATGGTTGCAGCAGCAAAAGAAGTTGACTTATCAAAATTCAATTTAGTTGGCGTTTCTGTAACAACTCAAAAAGAAATTGATAAAATTCAAGTTGAAAGAAATATTGCTTCGTAATAGTTTTGTAACATAACTTAACATTCCTTTTATTGTGTTTGTAAAAAATATATATGCATGATATTATCCTTGTATACAAATCCAAACAATCACAATTTGAAGGAGATCCCTATGTTAGACTTTTTGTTCAAAAAAGAAACTGTAAATTCTTGCGAAAATTTAAACAGTTTCTATTCTAAGCTTAAAGAAATGTATTCTTTCGATAGTATTTCAGATGAAAGAAAAGAATATTTAAAGACAACAATGTCAAAATTCGGGTATCTTCCTTATCCGCAAGTTAAAGCGTTAGAAGAATTAACAGATGCGGAAGTTTTATTTGCGCTTGAATCAAAATGGGAAGCTAACGGAGTTTTCAAAGACGGCAAATTTGAATTTTCAAAATCAAGCGTTTTGGCAAGAAATAATGTTAAGAATTCAAGCTGGTTACAAAAAGAAGGACACGATATTAAATTAACAAACCTTGCAGGTTTAGGCAAAGATAACACTCAAGCAGGTAAATTTATGGATTGGATGCGCCAACTATTGATTTTACCTACCGGTAATTTAGATAACAATGTATTTTCTACAACAATGTATTTAATTCCGTTCCATCCGCGCGAATTTGGTTGTGCTTATCTTCCGACGGCAAGCTGCGTTAGCCCTAATTTGGAAGACAAAAATATTTTAGAAAAAACAGGTTTGAATGCAGATGAACAGGTAAAAACATTTATTCAAATGACACAACTTGCAGGACACCCTGTAATTTATGATATACTTCCGCAAACAGGAAGATTTTCAAAAATCGTTTTAACAAATCCTGATTGCGCACGTTGGTTTGACATTAACGCTTTAATTGAAGAATTATCAAAGAATGTTGATAAAGTAGCACAAGAACTTAAAGATAAATACTCTCAAGATGATTTAGCTATTGTAAGCGGTATTTACAAAAAATCTATCAAAGGCGAAAGCTACGGAGATTTGTCTGAACA
>CAKVGW010000092.1 GCA_934747325.1 uncultured Candidatus Melainabacteria bacterium
ACTTGCTTAATCAGAGAACGAGTTTCAGTTAAAAATATCGTTTATATTTTTGAAAAAATCAATGATTACGCTAATGAACCTACAAAAGAAGATTTGTTAGATAAAGTCAGATTAGCTTTGTCTAAACATATTGTAAAAGATTTAGCAGAAAATAACGAGCTGAAAGTTATTGAATTTTCTGATGAAACTTTAGATAAGATATATTCTTTCTTTAAAGAAGATGAAGACGAAGCTATTGTAAGAATTGAAGCGGATCAGGTTCAAGAAATTGTTGATAAGATTGCAAAATTTGCCAAAGCTAAAAAAATTACAAATCCGACTCTTGTTGTTCCAATGGATATCAGACACATGGTGTTTGTAATTTTAGCTGAATTTATTAGAAATATAACAGTCTTAGCGCACGAAGAACTTGTTAGCGACTATAACATTAAGTTTGTAGGAAAAGTATAAAAAAAGTTTTTGGTGCAAAAATTTGCACCCTACAATTTTAATAACAATGGATTGCCACGAAAATCAAAGATTTTCTCGCAATGACCGGTTGCTAGACTTCTAAACGTGCCGTCATTGCGAAGGCGATTAGCCTGAAGCAATCCAGCTTTTTATTAACTATTTTTTTAGTCCATAAAATGCAAATCAACAAAAAACCAGCAATTGTTAAAAAATATGAATTAATTATTTTAATATATATCCCTTTATTAAGAATTTAGAAAAATTGTTACAATCGGCGCAAACGTAGTAGTAGTAATAACAATAGTAGTAGTGATGCGTTCAACTTTTTCAAAAACCCCTAAAGTTTAAATAAAATATGCCGATAAAACTAATGTAATTGAAATATTGAAACTTTATGAAAGGAGTTGTTATGGCAGATTTTAATTTAATTATGGCAGATTTCAAAAAAGGGATGTCTATAAATCAACTTAAAACAAAATATAAGTTGAATGATACCGACTTAAAAATGCTAAATACAAAGATTCAACAAGCACTACTTGGCGGAGATAAAGTTCAAACCGCAAAAATTACCCTTGATGATGGTACAAAAATAACAGCAGCAAAAATACGTACAGTTAAACAACCCAAAGGAGGATATATAAATCTTTATATAACGCAAGACGGAAAACAATATTATCAATATGTGGATGCAAATGGTAAAGAACAAAAAATTGCTAAAACATGGGATTATTTTGGTGCAACCGGTGATAATATTGAGGTCGCGTGGAATAAACTAAAAGATGGACATCCTCTAGACGCTTTAAAAATTTTAACGAATGGTGCTGAAGATCCAAGAGGATATACTACAGGAATTACACCATCAGCTGGATTATGGAAAGGCGGTAACTTTTTAAAATCACTTAAAGATGTAAAAACTTTTAAGCAGTTTAAAGAAATAGCTACGAATTTTCTGCAAACATTAAAACCTGCAAAACAAATGAAACTAAAAGGAAAATTACCAGACGGCATAGATTTAAACATGTATCGTGCAATTGGCAAGAGAGATGTAATTGCAAAGGCGTTTAGGTTTGGTAATGCTGCTGAACGTCACCAAAAAGTTATAAATGCAGAAAATACAACCAAAATAGTTGCTAATTTGTCAAAAACATTAGGACATAGTATTGACCCTAAAGATTTGAAAGTTGTAAGTTTAGCAGATGGCAATCGTTATGCATTTCAAATTTCATATTTTGATAAAGCAACAAACAAGGTATATTGCTACATGGCAGATGGTACTCCAAATCAAGTTGGTGAAGTTGTTTATGGAATAACTGGAAATGTTAAAGATATAAAACTTACAGCAGAGTGGACTGGTAAGAAATGGGCTGATTTTTAATAAAAATAAACTAAAAACTGGGCGGGAATTGCTTATGCAATTTCCGCCTTTTTATGTTTTTGGTGCAAAAATTTGCGCCATACAATCGTTAAATAAATGGTTTAAAGTTTATTTTCCAACTCCGATTTGATAATACTCAAAACCTTTTTCTTTCAATCTTTCAGCATTATACTGATTTCTTCCGTCAAAAATCACAGGATTTTTTAGAAGTGTTTTTATTTTATCAAAATCAGGTCTTCTGAATTCATTCCATTCCGTTAGAAGCAACATACAATCACAATTTGTTAGTGCATCATAAGAATTTTTTGCATAAGTAATTCTATCTTGAAAATAGAATTTTGCTTCTTCAATCGCTTTAGGGTCGTATGCTAAAATTTTCGCACCACGTTTTAATAAATCATTAATAATCGTAATTGCAGGTGCTTCTCTCATATCATTTGTTTTTGGTTTAAATGCAAGTCCCCATACTGCAAATGTTTTGCCGGTCAAATCTTCACCAAACTTATTTATAATTTTATCAACAAACAATTTTCTTTGTTTGTTATTTGTATCATCCGCAGATTTTATTATGCTCATATCACAACCAAATTCGGTACCGGTTTTAATAAGCGCTTTAACATCTTTTGGGAAACAACTTCCGCCATAACCAAGCCCAGGAAATAGAAATTTATTTCCAATCCTGCTATCGGTTGAAATGCCTACACGAACCATTTCCGCATTCGCACCGATTTTTTCACACAAATTAGCTATTTCATTCATGAAAGATATTTTTGTAGCTAAAAATGAATTTGCTGCATATTTTGTCATTTCAGCAGATTTAACATCCATAACAATTACTCTGTTTCCTGTTCGGAAAAACGGCGCATAAATTTCTTGCATAATTTGAGTAGCTTTGTCGCTATTTGAACCAATTATGACCCTATCAGGAGAAAGAAAGTCATCGACAGCATTACCTTGTTTCAAGAATTCCGGGTTTGAAACAACATCGAACGGATAATTTGTATTAGCTTTAATAAGTTCCGTAACTTTTTCTGCGGTTCCAACCGGAACAGTTGATTTGTCTACAATAACTTTGTATCCGTTCATTGCTTTAGCAATAGATTCGGCAACTCCAAATACGTATTGCAAATCCGCAGAGCCGTCTTCTCCTAAAGGAGTACCAACTGCAATAAAGCAAACTTCTGATACTTTTACAGCACTCTCAATATCTGCTGAAAACTCTAATCTGCCTTCCAAAACATTAGATTTTACGAGTTCTTCCAAGCCCGGTTCATAAATCGGAATAATTCCTTTTTTAAGCTTCTCCAATTTATCAAGATTATTGTCTACACAAATAACCTGATTTCCCATATCGGCAAGACAAGCACCCGCTACTAAACCTACATATCCTGTTCCTATTACTGTAATATTCATAAACTCTTTAAACTTTGATACAGCTACAAAAAAATGGTGCCGCAACTCGGAATTGAACCAAGGACACAGGGATTTTCAGTCCCTTGCTCTACCAACTGAGCTATTGCGGCACATTTTATTAAATTTTTATCGGATTAGTAAATTCTCTACTTCTCCATTTTCACCTGCCTGAATTCAAGCCGTAAGTCTATTGTACTTGCTAAATATTTTTAATCAAGTCTTTTTTATAAAATAAATTTTTATTATTAAAAAGGAAGAGTTAAACTCTTCCTTTTCTACAATTTCTAACTTTGTGGAGCAAGCCAAGCTGTTACGTTTCGACCTTCCACCATTGGTTTCTTTTCTACTGTTACAGGGTCATTTGCCAAATCTGCAATAAATCTGTTTGCTAAATCAATTGCAAGTGATGAGTGCTGCATTTCACGTCCTCTCAGCATTACAACAATCTTAACTTTATTGCCCTGTGATATGAATTTTCTAATATTTTTCAATCTTACTTCGTAATCGTGTGTATCTATTTTATAACGAACTTTAACTTCTTTTACATCAACCACATGTTGTTTCTTTTTAGCTTCTTTTGCCTTTTTTTCAAGTTCGTATTTATATTTACCGTAGTTTAATATTTTTGCTACAGGAGGAGCTTGGTTAGGACTGATTACAACCAAATCTAATTCAGCTTCTTCTGCCATCTTCATAGCTTGGGATGTCGGTACAACACCGTGATTATTACCATTTTCATCAATTAATCTTACTTCTCTTGCTCTAATTCTTTCGTTTATTAGAGGTTTATCTTTGCCTGAGCCTCTTTGGCCCCTTTCTTCATTAGCGATAATTATTCTCCTTTTTTTATTAAAATTACACTTTTCTTCTTAATAATACCATGCTTTAACCATATTT
>CAKVGW010000093.1 GCA_934747325.1 uncultured Candidatus Melainabacteria bacterium
GGTGTTGGTCCAATTTCGGTTGATTACGGTATACCGATTACAAACCCTGGAAGTTATGGTTCAAGAAACGGCTACTTTACGTTTGGTACTGGCGGGATGAATTATTATGGATATTAAAAAATATCAAATGAACCAATTGCAAAGTTTTTCTCTGCACAAATCTTCTTCAAGTTCTTGAATAATATTCGTCCTTGTCATTTCATAAGTTATAGGAGTAATCGAAATTTTGTTATTTCTAACTGCTGCAATATCGGTAGACGCATTTTCAGGTTCGTTAATCAGCTCGCCTGCCATCCAATAATAAACTTTCCCCCTTGGGTCAATTCGTTTTTCATAAGCATCTGTAAACATTCTGCTTCCGAGTTCAGTTGCTGCAACTCCACCAATATCTTCTTTTTCGAGTCCCGGAACATTTACATTTAAAATCGTTTTTGAAGGGAATTTTTTAATATCAATTTTATCTAAAAGTGTTGCAATAAATTCTGCCGCTACTTTAAAAGACTCGTATTCAGTACTCATACTAGCTAACGATGTCGCAATGCTCGGATACCCCATCATTGCACCTTCCATTGCACAGCTTACTGTTCCGGAATACAAAATATCCGCACCTAAATTAGGACCGTGATTAATTCCTGAAATAACTAAATCCGGAAGTTCATCTTTAGTTAAAATAGCATTTATAGCAAGTTTTACACAATCACCTGGTGTTCCTGTTGTCATCCAACAACGCTTTGCACCATATTTTGCATCTACTTCTTCCACTCTTAATGGTGTTTGAAGAGTCAAAGAATGTCCTGCTGCACTTCTTTCTCTATCAGGTGCAACTACATAAACATCATGACAAGGTGAAAGTGCTTCTATCAAAGCTCTGATACCATTAGCCAAAATTCCATCGTCGTTAGATATAAGTATTTTCATATAAAAATCTCCTAATGGTTCAATTATAACAAAAACATTTTTTTATAAATTATCCCAATATCCCCCGGTTGGGTATAGCAAAATTGCTCAAGTGACTAATATCTTTTAGGCGAACTTTTTTATTTAATTTATTTAAAAGAAAGGAAGTTAAATATGTTAAAACCAGTATTTTCAAGATTTACACCAATTAAAAACTTTGATTCAATTGTTAAACTAAGAAAGCAAACAATCAAATTTTTCAGATTTGATACACCTACAGGTTTTACAAAAGATGAATTTGTTCATACAGCAAAACAATTCAAAGCAGAAATCCCTGAAATTTATTATTAATTTTGGGGATTATTCTCCAAATAAATTTAATTGTGGAGCTTTAATTTCAATTTCGCTATCAACTTTCGCTTTAGATTTTCCTTTTGACAAATTCTTAGAAAAATCTCTTTGCATTCTGCTCATAAGTTCTTCAGAACGTTTAACAACAGAATTTGGCAAACCCGCCATTTTAGCTACTTGAATACCGTAACTTTTACTTGCACCACCTTGAACAATCTTACGCAAAAACTCTATTTCACCATTTTCTTCACTAACAGTAATTCTATAATTCTTAATTTGCGGATATGAATTTGTCATAACGTTTAATTCATGATAATGCGTCGCAAATATACATCTTGCACCAATTTTGCCTGCAATATATTCCGCAACCGACCAAGCAATCGCAACTCCGTCATAAGTGCTTGTTCCACGCCCAATCTCATCAATAAGAATAAGACTCTTGTCTGTTGCACTATTCAAAATATAAGCCGTTTCGGTCATTTCAACCATAAATGTTGATTTGCCCAAGGTCAAATCATCACTTGCGCCAACGCGGGTAAAGATTTTATCAATAATCCCGATTTTACCGCAATCAGCAGGTATAAATGAACCGATTTGCGCAAGTATTGCAATAAGCGCATTTTGGCGCATATATGTAGATTTACCTGCCATATTAGGCCCTGTTAAAATCATAAATTCAGTTTTTGATTTATCCGAGCTTGAAAGTTCTATATCATTCGCAACATAAGTCCCAAGCGGAAGAATTTTTTCTAAAACAGGATGACGACCATTCTTGATAAAGAAGTCACCACTTTCATCAAGCTCAGGACAAACATAATTTTGTTCAACAGCTATTTCTGCAAAAGAAGTAAATACATCTAATTCAGAAATACATTCTGCTGTTTGTCTGATAAGAGTAACAAATTCTTTAGAATAATTTCTAAAATCACTAAACATTTTATATTCAAGCTCAAATGCTTTAACTTGTGCGGTCAAAACTTCATCTTCATGCTTTTTAAGTTCATCCGTAATAAATCTTTCAGCACCGGAAAGCGTTTGTTTTCTAATATAATCAGGCGGAACTTTGCTCAAATTAGAATTTGTAACTTCTATAAAGTAGCCAAAAACTCTATTATAACCGACTTTTAGAATATTAATACCTGTTCTGTCTTTTTCTCTTTGTTCAAATTCTTTAAGCCAATTTTCACCATTGCACATCAAATCACGTAAGTAATCCAAATCAGAACTTACGCCTTGTTTGATTAAACCGCCTTCTTTTATTGTGATTGGTGCATCCTCGCTAATCGTACGTTCAATCAAATCCGCATAATCATTCAAACTTCCTAATTCATCTTCTATCAAATTAAAAACAGAAAGTCCTATTGTTTTTGCAACACTTACCAAATCAGGCAAAGCTTGAAGTGAAGTTTTTATGCTCAAAAAATCTCTCGGATTAGCTGTACCGTTACTCAAACGTGTTGACAGTCTTTGAATATCATAAATATTTTTTAGTTGACGCTCAATTTCATAACGTTCATTTGAATTTGCTACTAACTGTTTTACAACCTCTTGACGTTTTAAAATCTTTTTCAAATCCTTTAGAGGCTGACAAATCCAAGACTTTAGAAGTCTTGCGCCCATATTTGTATTCGTTTTATCTATTGCCCAAAGCAGAGAACCATATTTATTTTTTTCTCTCAATGTTTCGGTTAACTCAAGATTTTTACGTGTATTAGCGTCAATTGCCATATATTCAGACAGTTCATAAGTTTCTATTCTTTCAAACTTAGGAAATCCGTCTTTTAGATTTTCCCAAATATATGCTAACAATCCGGCCGCAGCTCTAAATCCAATAGGACAAGTATTATAGCCAATCGCATCGAGTGAACTTAACTTAAAGACTTGTTGCAAATTGTTTTTTGCAAAATCTTCTTCAAAAACTTTTGCAGGAACTTTTGAACAATTATAAATTTTTGTAATTTCTTCAGGCAAATCAACTGTTTCTTCCGGCACAATTTGGAACGGTTGAAGCTTCATCTTTTTTGCAGGCGCAACAATTTCAGCAGGCTGAATACGAGCTAATTCTGTAATAAGAGTTTCTAAAGTTAATTCAGAAGCTTTAAATTCTCCCGTAGAAATATCAGTATATGCAAAGCCCCACTTTTCACCATTTTTAAACACTGCGCACATATAATTGTTGCTGTTTTGGTTCAAAAAATTACTTTCTAAAAGCGTTCCTGCCGTAATAATTCTTACAACACCGCGTTTTACAATACCTTTAGCTTGTTTTGGGTCTTCTAATTGCTCACATATTGCAACTTTGATATCTTTGGCTACAAGTTTTTCCAAATAACCGTCAAGAGCTTTCATCGGTATTCCGGCAAGCGGAATTCTACCCAATTTTGCACCACAATCTCGCCCTGTTAAAGTTAATTCAAGTTCGCGCGACATTGTTACAGCGTCTTCAAAAAAAGTTTCGTAAAAATCACCCATTCTATATAAAAGCAAACAATCAGGGTGTTCTTTTTTTATTTCTAAGTACCTCTGCATTGCAGGAGTAGCGTCTTCTACACAAACATCAGATGTATTAACTAGATTAATTTCAGGCTTTGTCATAACAATAATTGTACATAATAT
>CAKVGW010000094.1 GCA_934747325.1 uncultured Candidatus Melainabacteria bacterium
AGATGAAAAAAGTTATATTGTTTTTAGCTTTGTTATTAATTCCAACGGCGTTTGCAGTTGAACAACCAAGACCTGCAAATCCTACACCACCGATTACAGTTCCGCAAAACATCATGTTTCAGAACTGCACGAAGATTTTTGCAGTAAACAAAGAAAAACTTTTTTATCTGACTCTTGCATCACTATCCGCAAACAGATTTACAGTTGATGAAATTCAGACTACAAACGGATATATTATTTTCACAGCAAATAGAAACAAATATTTGGCGACAGTTGCAAGCGTCGACAGTGCTAATTCAATCTTAAAAATCACACCTTGCAACAATGTTTACAATTTTCCGCCCGGAATTTTGTTGAATACGTTTAAATATATTGATTTAAATTTGAATACGGAGATTAAAAGTTAACAAGTCTTGGTCATTCCCTCGCCTTACAGGAGAGGGCTAGGGTGAGGTGTCTATACAATGAAAAAACTTTTCGCATTACTAATAATAACAATATCAATTCTCGGCTTAACCGCCTGCTCTATTCGCAAAGAAAACGAGCAAAAAGTCGTGACCCTTTGGACGCTTCAGATGGGCGACTTTTCGGATTATATGTATAAAATAATTCGCTCATACGAACAAAACCATCCAAACATCCAAATTAAATGGGTTGATGTACCATTTTCAGAAGGCGAAAAAAGAACACTAGCTGCCGTTATGACAGACAATCCGCCTGATTTAATTAACCTTAACCCTGATTTTTCAGCACTTTTAGCACAAAAAGGAACTTTAGAAGAAATCGACGAAACAGCGGTTTCTGATTTTAATCCCGAAATAATCAAAGCATTAAAATATAACGACAAGCTTTATTCGATTCCTTGGTACGCAACAAGCGCAATTACAATCTATAACAAAGATTTGTTCCAACAATCAGGAATTATAAGACTACCTAAAACATACAAAGAACTTTCTGCAATTTCTGAAAAAGTTAAAGAAAACACTGGCGCTTATGCTTATCTGCCAACGATTACAGAAAATGATACAATGGTTAAAATTTTGAACAAATATGGAATAGCTGACGCCGAAGACTATCCACGAGCGCAAAAAGTTTTTGAAATGTTTAAAACTCTTTATCAAAAAAACTTAATCCCACCAGAAAGCATTACGTTTACTCACAGAGAAGCTTTAGAGCAATATATGGCAGGAAAAATTGTGTTTTATCAAGGCGGCGCAAATTTCTTAACAATGATTAAAGAAAACGCACCATCAATTTATGAACAAACCGATGTAACCGAACAAATTAAAGGCCCTGTTGGTCAAAATGATTTTTCAGTGATGAATTTTGTTATCCCTCTTAGAGCAAAACACAAAAAAGAGGCGTTGGATTTTTGTTTATACTTAACAAACGAACAAAATCAATTAGAACTTGCAAAAATGACAAACGTTATCGCAACAAATTCGAACGCATTAAAAGATAATTTTTATAATGATGATTCTACATTAGAAGCTAAAGCGCGTTCCATAAGTGCAAGACAAATTAATAAAATTACGCCACAATTGAAACAAAAACGCGGTCAAAAAGAAATCAATACACTGGTTAATTCTGCTGTTCAATCAGCTTTGCTAAATAAAGATTCTATTGAAAACATTTTAAATAAACTTTCTAGAGATATTGGCGGATTGGAAGAATAAAAAGGGTAGTATCACCAACCTTCACCCACGCACGAGTTTACTAAGAAATCGGTGGTAAAGAAGGAGGTACAAACTACGATTGACAAAATAATAGTGCTACTAATCGTAGCAACGCTATTCATAGTAGCACTCAAATATTAGTCATTTATAGGGTACTAAGTCAAGCCTCAGAGAAGTAACGTTTCTTTGGGGCTTGCCCCTATATATACATTATTTACTATAACTCAAAGTTTGTCAACAGGTAGTTATCTTCTAATCGTACTTCTTTCCAAGGCTCTTACAAACTTTGTTGGCAAATTTTCTTTCGGATTAATTGAACCCACTAAAATTGTTTTGCAACCTAACAATTTACCTGCCAAAATATCCGTTAATGGTCTATCGCCAACCATAACCGCATTTTTAGGTTCAACGCCTACAGATTTCAAATATTCACCCATAATTTTAGGGTTTGGCTTGTTAGCTTTGCCAATAACTCTGCAAGGAGCAATTTTAGAAGCATTTGCAATATATTCTTCACTCTTATTATTAGAAATAATCGCAACTTCAAAATCTTTCAAAAACGAATTAAACCATTCAACGGTTTCAGGCAAAAAATCAGCGGATTTAGACACCATAACAGTGCTATCCAAATCAAACATAACACATTTTATGCCTTGTTGCTTAAGTTCTTCAAAATTAATTTCGTATATGTTTTTTAAATTATAATCAGGTTTTAGTAACATTTTTGTATTCCGTATTTGTTTTTGTTGGGGTGAACCCCAACCTACAATCAGCATCCCTCGCACCTTGCAGGAGAGGGTAGAAAATCAAGTTGAGAGCAATTTAAAGCTCGAATCTTAGATTTTCGGGTGAGGAGTAAAATAAATTACACTCTCTTTATCCCAACTGTCCTTGCCAACGCAAACTCCGCATCCTTCGGCGTATTTGTTAATTTAACCAAAAGCTCATCATTTGTATTCGCAAGCTCCAGTTCTTCACCCTTCATATTCTTAATTTCTGTCACTTGTGTAACAAATTTTTCATCAGGTGAAATAACTTCAATATCTTCATTTTTATTGAATTTATTTTTTGTTTTTATCTTGTAGTAATCGCCTTCTCTGCCCCAAAATTCACACAGAAAATCGGCACCAGCAAGACCTTTTGAAATATCATAGCTATATCCGTCTTTCGGATAGCCTTCACCAAGATAAAATCCTGTTGTATAGCCTCTGTTACCAACTTTTAAAAGTTCATCATAATAAGGCTGCATATCTGCGTTTGGATTTTTAAGAACAGTGTCTATTGCTTCTCTATAAGCTTTGGCTACTGCTGAAACATAATAAAGACTCTTTGTTCTGCCTTCAACCTTAAATGAATCAATGCCCGCATCTATCATATCTTTTAAATGTTTTACGAGACACAAATCTTTCGTACTTAAAATATGAGTGCCTTTTTCGTTTTCTTCAATTTCATAATACTGCCCCGGGCGAGTTTCTTCAACAAGTTTGTAACTCCATCTGCAAGGTTGAGAGCAATTGCCTGAGTTGGCTTTTCTTTCGCCATTTGTCATATAATCACTCAACAAGCATCTGCCGGAAAATGACACACATTGCGCACCATGGATAAAACATTCCAATTCCATCTCAGGAACTTTTTGCTTAATTTCAGCAACATCTTTTATAGGAAGTTCTCTGGCTAAAATTGCACGAGTTGCGCCCATATCTTGCCAAAAACGCACAGCTTCATAATTAAGAATATTTGCTTGTGTGCTTACATGAATATCAGTATTTGGCATATATTTTTTTGCTAATCGCATAATTCCGACATCACTTATAATAAGCGCATCTGGATTTGAATCCGCAATTACATCCATTGAACTTTCTAAAGCTTTTATATCGCTGTTAAATCCGAAGATATTCAATGTTAAATAAGCTTTTGCGCCCATTTGTTGAGCAGTAGAAATAGCAGTTTTAAGATTTTCTAAAGTGATTAATTCACCTTTTCTCATTGCTCTTAAGCTAAAATCTACCACTCCCAAGTATACGGCATCAGCTCCGTATTTAATCGCATATTTTAATTTTTCAACATTGCCTGCCGGCATCAATAATTCAGGTTT
>CAKVGW010000095.1 GCA_934747325.1 uncultured Candidatus Melainabacteria bacterium
TATTAAATGACTTCAGAAGAGTTGCTGCACACTGCGGAAACATTGCAACAAGCGTAATGCAACTTCAAGATACATCTATTGATAAACACGAATACAATCATAGAAATAAAGGCGAAGATATTCAGTTTGTCAGCCGTTATGAGGATTACAAATCAAGATATTCTGTATCTAAAAAATCTTCAGTAGAACAAGTTTAAGACAAATTTAAAATGGAAATAACAACAAATCTTAACGGATTTTCACTGTTATTTCCATTTTCTTAATACAAATTGACATTACCTCATTTTCTTATTCACTTTCCAAATCACTTATAGTAATATATTGTTATGAAAAGAAAACTTTTAATTTGTTGTTTAGCTATATGTGCAGTTTTGGGGCAAAACCAAGTTTTTGCTGCGCCAAACGGAGCTTTTGCCGAGCATTATAACGCAGGTCAAAATTACTTGATGTCTAGCCAGTATTCTTCATCCATTGTTGAATTTAGAAAAGCTCTAAGAATTAATTACCTTGATAACTCCGCAAGAATAGGACTTATCAACGCTTATCTTGCAAGAGCAACTTATTACGCTAATCAAGATAAAAATTATGATAAAGCCGCAAACGATTTTAGAAGCGCGCTTTTCTATCTAAAAATTTATCCGAACAAGGAACAAACTGTTCAGAACTCAGCAGGTATGATTGCTTCGGCTACCGAAAATCTAAACCAATGTTTGAAAGTAATTAGTTTTGATTCAACACCGAGCGGAAGATATAAACGCGGAGAAGAACTGCGTGCAATGGGAAATTTATCTGCCGCAGCGTATGAATTTTCTAGAGCGACTCAAAGTGATAAAATGGCATCAGATGCCAACATGCAAGTTGCAGATTTGCTCAAACTTTTAGGCAACGAACCTCGTTCTGCCGATTATTACAAAATCGCACTAGATTTAAATCCAAACAACGGCGTGCTTAGAATGAAATATGCAAGAACTTTGGATAAATTAGGACGCTATGATGATGCAGTTTCGCAATATAACGAAGCTTTAGCAAATTCAAAAGGCGACATGGAAGTTTTGTATGCACTGGAAAGAATTTATCTGAAAAAGCTTGCCGTAACTCCATCTGATGCAGAACTCAATGCAAACTTGGGTGCTATTAAACAAGCACAGGGCGATTATGAAACAGCCTTAAGTTATTACGGAAAAGCTGAACAAATTAATCCTTCAAATGTTACAACGCGTTTGAACGTCGGAACACTTTTTCAACAAAGAAAAGAATACCAAAAAGCAATTCAGTCGTACGATTCTGTTTTGACTTTGTACCCAAACAACACTCAAGCACTTTTATATAAAGCGCAAGTGTTTAAAGAAATGGGCGATAATAAAACTGCTTTAAATTTATATAAACGTATTCTTGCAATCGACCCTAATAATGCAGGTGCAAAGGCTGAAATTTCAGGCGCGATGAAGGATGCACTTTCACCATCAGAATACATTGCATACCTTAACCAAAACGGTACGGATGAAGAAATTTACGAATACGCATACAAATTGCACCAAGATAATAAAATTGATGATGCAATCAGCGGATACAAAGCTGTTATCTCTAAAAATGCGTCAAATGTTGATGCTTATGTAAACCTAGCTATTTGTTATGCGTCAAAAGACGATTATAATAACGCGATTAACACGCTCAATGCAGCTAAAGCAAAATTCCCGACAAATAATCTTGTGCTAAAAACATTGCAAAGCGTTCAGAACGACTCTGTTTCAACAAAACTTGCAGCAGCTTCTTCAAGTTTTGATAACAAGGATTACAAAAAAGCTATTCAGCAGTATTTGGCAATTAATCCGGCAACAGAAGATTCTATGCTAGGAGTGGCGTCATCTTATCAAGCTTTAAACGATTTTAACAGTGCAATTGAATATTATAAAAAAGCAGAACAAATTAATCCTAAAAATGCAGAAATTCCATATTATATCGGGTATTTGTACTCTGAACAACAAAACTGGTCATTAGCTGAAACGTACCTAAAAAAAGCTGTCGGACTTAATCCTAATTCTGACGCAAAAGAATTGTTGACTTATGTTGTACAAAACGGCTCGGTTGGAATTTTAAACGAAGGTATTGATTTGTTTGAAAAAAATAATTTTCAAACTGCTATGCTAAAGTTTAATGACGTGATTAAAAAAGATGCGCAAAATGCTTACGCATATTATTATAGAGCTTTGATTTATGATGAACAAAAACAACCGAAACTTGCGATTAATGATTATTTGAATGTACTTAAATATTCAAACGAATTTCCAATTGCAAATTACATGGTAGCGGTTGATTATGACAGCTTGAATAATTATAAAGAAGCATACAAGTATTATCAAAAGTTTATTTCAAGCTACACAACTGATGATGAATACTTAAAATACGCAAAAACAAGAATGGGTGAATTAAAGGCTTATGCAGGATAAAAACAAGGTTCAAGCACTAATATCAAGCAGGGTTTCGCTTGCGCCAATGGCAGGAATTACAGACTATGTTTTACGCTCTCTTGTGCGTGAATATTCAAAAAATTGTCTTTTAACAACAGAGATGATAAGTTCGGAAGCTTTGACACAAGTTAAAGACACCGACATAGTTGCCCGTGACGAAAATCATTCACCAATATCGTATCAATTAAGCGGACATAAACCGAAAATGATTGCCGAATGCGCAAATTATCTTCAAAAATACGCCGATATGATTGATATAAACATGGGCTGTCCCGTAAATAAGGTGGTTAAAGGAACTGACGGTTGCGCATTAATGAGAAATGTAGAATTAGCGCAAGAAATTGTTCGCACAACAAAAGCTAATATTTCAATTCCTTTAAGCGTAAAATTTCGTTTGGGTTACACGTTTGATGAATTAAATTTCGTTGAATACGGACAAAAAATGCAAGAAGCCGGTGCGGATTTTATTACAATCCATGGCAGAACTCGTTCTCAAATGTATGGCGGCAAAGCTGACTGGAAAAAGATTGCAGAGCTTAAACGCAATGTTGATATTCCTGTTTTCGCAAACGGAGATGTGGTTTCGATTGAAACAGCCGTTCAGTGTTTGGAAGACTCTCAAGCAGATGGAGTTGCAATCGGGCGCGGAGCATTGGGTGACCCGTCACTTTTATATCGAGTAGAAAAATATATTAATTGCGGAGAATACATAGCCCCACCAACTTTAGAAGAAAAAATTGCAACATTAAAAAAACATTTGAATAAAGAAATTGAATTCCGCGGAGAAAACATCGGTATAAAATTTTGCAGAAAATTTTACCCTTATTACGTAAATGGTTTTCAAGGCGCATCAAGATTAAGAGGAGAATTAGTTTTGATG
>CAKVGW010000096.1 GCA_934747325.1 uncultured Candidatus Melainabacteria bacterium
TCATTTACCATTGCAAGAGCAAATGCACTTTCTGCTTCTTGAAGCGTTAAACCGAGAGCGGCTTTGCAAAGTTTATCTTTTTCTTCTTCGCTTAATTCTGTTTTTACACTTTCGTTTTGACTTAGCATGCTGTCAAACTTAGCCCTAATTTCATCTAACGTTGGAAGTGGAAAATCGTAGATTGTGATTTCTTTTTGCAACGCTTCAGGAATAAGTAATTCCGGCGCGATGAAAAATAGAGTTTTTCTGACTGTTCCTAATTTTAAATCAGGAATAATATCACGAATTTTTCTAATTACGTTGTAATCGGGTGTTCTATTTTTTGGTCCGAAATTAACATGGAAATCATAAATAATAAAAACTGCGTCTTTGTCATATTTGCGAACATATTCAAGCATTTTGCAAGGACAAGTCGTATCGGGAACGGCTTTTTTAAGCGTGTCATTATAAAGTCCTGCTGTCTGTGTCCATGTAAAAACTTCACGCTCGAATTTAACTTGTTTTACGTCTGTTACGACAGATTTTATGTATTTAGTTACTCTGTCTTCTTCAAACGTTGTAATGTAAATCATCGGAAATCTTGCGCGTATAAGATTCGAAAGTTTGTATGTACTCATATAAAATCCTCATATTTTAGAACATATTAGCATTATATTAGTTTTGTTAAATCAATCTTATGTTGTATTTCATCAAAATTTCCCATCCCATTCATAAATATTGTGCCGTCTTTCGAAACATTTATTTCTATTTTATTTTTGTATTTTTCAAAAATCTCTTCATTATATCTGTTAGTCAAAAAATGATATCGCTGATTTGTTGAACCACACCAAGGACGAGAATAATCAACTTTGTCCGCCTCAAACGCGCCATCAATTAATAAATCAATATTTTCTAACAGGGTTTTATTTTTTTCATTTTGTTGTAATTCTTCTAAAAGTCCGCCTGTAAAGCATAAAACTCCAAGCCCTTCTTCTTTCACTGATTTTGCAATTATTCCTAATGCTTCTGCTTGTTCAAACGGTTCTCCACCTAAAAAAGTTACACCTTCAATGTTTTTTTGCTTTTTTATGTCAGCGATAATATCTTTTACATTATATAAAACTCCGCCTGAATGTGACCAAGTATGAACGGCTTGACATCCTTTACAGTGTCTTGAGCAACCTTGAACCCAAATGCAATAACGAGTTTCAGGGCCTTCAACTTTTGTGTTTTTTAATATATTGAAAACGCGAAGTTTCATAAATCTACATGTCTTTCTTGATATTTTTCTATTTTAACTGAGCCTTGCATTTTATTAACACAAATTAAATCTCTTAATTGATTTTCCATGTGAGGTTTGAGTTTTAAATACACAAAAACTTCGTGTGTATTTTTAAATCCGCCAATTTCTTCACGCTTTTTGATAAGTTTTTTGGCTAACACAATGCTTATTCCGGGTAGTGCTGTAATTTCAATTTCAGACGCATTATTTATATCTACAACATTCTGTTTTGGTCCTGAAAGATAGAATGCGTTTTGTGACTTTGGACAAGTATATTCTCGAATTTGAACCCTATATATTCGACATTCATCTTTTAGTCCATAATAAGTTTTTGTACTGTCAAAATGATGACAAAACAGATTCCACAAAACAGGCATACTATAAACACTGGAAGAAACAACTGTGAAACTCCGACACTCACCACCTTTTTCAACAGCCCTTATTGTTACACCATCCTCTCCCAAAGAAAGAGAACAATGCTTATTAGAAAGTTTTAAATTTTTCCAAATACTTGTGTATGGCGATAAATAGATTTCAGCTTCTTTTAACACTGCCAATCGAGCTTGAGTCTGCTCAAATGTATGTCCGTGTCTTCGTATATTTATAAAAATTAAATAAGCGATAACACCAATAACAGAGATTATAATTGCAGGAATTGGAAATATAAAAAAACAATAAACTAATCCTAGTACTGCTGCACCTATCAAACGTTCCATAAGTAACACCGCCTAGCAAATTGTAAATACTTTTCTATAATAAAGTCCAACTCCAATTATTGATAGGATTATGTTTGGCATAAATGCAGCTAATACCGGTGCAAGTGAACCTGCTTCCCCAAAAGAAATTGATAATGCCCTTATTAAATAATAAGCAAAAATAATCAGAATGCTAAACAAAAAGCCTCTATTATAGCGAACTCTTGGCGGAGTAATTGCAAGCGGCACACCAATTAAAACAAGTACAATTGTTGTTAATGGAAGTGCTATTTTATCATACAAACTTATTTTTAAAATATGTTTATTTTCAGCATCTGATTTTGCTAAAAATTTACACAGTTGAATAAAGTTATGTTCATTTGCTAAATTTCGATTCATTTCTTTTGATAAATCCATGCCGAATTTAAGAGTAGAGTCTTCAAACAATGTTGTGTCAAGAGTTTTCCCGCTATCTGTAACGGTGTATATAGCACCTTTTTGGAACTCCCAACCTTCGGCAGTTGTAGCACCTTGTTTTGCTTGTAGAATTTGAATTGTGCCTTCTTTAGACGCATCGAGCACTGTGATATTATGTAATTGCTTATTCGTACAATCGCCGACATAGAATAGGCGTTTTAACAAACCACCATCTTTTACTTCTTTAAATGTAAAATTGTGCTTTCCTTCAGGAATATTCTTTTTGCTAAATGCATACAAAGCTAAGTCTGTAGATTGTTTTGTCATTACAGGCACAACCGTTTCATTCAGAATAAAACTTACACAAGCCATTACTATAGCAAAAATAAATATAGGCTTCGCAATACGATTTAAACCGATTCCACATGCTCTCATTACCGTAATTTCAGAACTTAAACTTAACCCGTTAAGCGTCATTACAGTTGCCAATAAAACTCCCATAGGAATTGTCATTACAAAAACTGCAGGCAAATGCAGAATTATGATTAAGAATGCTATTTTAAACGGAATACCGTACATAGAAATTTGCTTAATTAAAGTTATAAATGTATCGGATGCAAAAATAATAGATGTGAATACCAAAACACCCATAATAAACATTTCAATAACTTGCTTCAAGATATACTTATCAAGCAATTTCATGTTTTTTAATTGATAAAATAAATTTTTAA
>CAKVGW010000097.1 GCA_934747325.1 uncultured Candidatus Melainabacteria bacterium
ATAGAAAGCCTTTCTACTTATGCACGTCAATTTTTAGGACAGATGGATAAACCTGATGTGGATTATATTGACGGACTCACTCCTGCAATTTCTATTGACCAAAAATCAACAAGCAATAATCCGCGCTCAACCGTCGGAACTGTTACAGAAATTTATGATTATTTACGTCTTTTATACGCTCGAGTTGGTACACCTTTTTGTCCAAAATGCGGAAAACCGATTAAACCGCAAACGATTGATGAAATTGTAAACAGTATTTTAAAACTTGAAACAGGTACAAAAATCCAAATTCTTGCGCCAATTGTAAAAGGTAAAAAAGGTGAATTTTTATCTTTATTTGAAGAATTAAGACAAGAAGGTTTTGTTCGTGTAAAAGTAGATGGCGAAATTTATAACCTTGATGAAGATGAAATTAAGCTTGCTAAGACTAAAACCCATACGATTTATGTTGTAGTAGACAGAGTTGTAGTTAAACCTGAAGCAAAATCCAGAATTGCAGACAGCGTTCAAATCGCGTTAAAAAAAGCGGATGGTGTTGCAACAATTGATGTTATCGGCGGTGAAGAAATAATTTACAGCGAAAAACTCGCTTGCCCTGATTGTAATTTGAGTTTTGAAGAATTAACTCCGCGCATATTTTCTTTTAACGCACCTTACGGCGCTTGCGATAAATGTGGCGGTATTGGTGTTGATTTTAAAATTGACCCCGATTTAGTTGTACCTGACAAAAACAAATCGATAAAAGAAGGCGCAATTTATCCTTGGAGTAAATCATCAACAGGATATTATGATGATGTAATAAATGCGGTTTCAGCTGAATACAAAATTGATTTGAATATCCCGTTTAAGGATTTACCGGCTGAACATCAAACAATTATTTTATATGGTTCAGAAGAACGTATTCCAATGCGAATCAGAGAATTTGGAAGTAAACGCTATCGTACAACTTTACAAAAATTTATTGGCGTAATTCCGTTTTTAATGAAACATTACAATCTTGAGAGCGAATATTGGAAAGCTGAAATTGAAAAATATATGATTACAACTCCTTGCGAAAAATGCGGTGGCTCAAGGCTTAAACCATTCCCGCTTGCAGTTAGAATAAACGGAGTTAATATATATGAATTTTGCTTGATGCCGATTGATAAAGCTTACGAATTTGTAAGCGAGCTTTATTTGACACTCAGCGATTTTCAAATGAAAATCGGTAAACAAATTTTAGATGAAGTGCGCGCAAGATTAAAATTCTTGTGTGACGTAGGTTTGAACTATTTGAACCTTGCACGTACTTCAGGAACTCTTTCAGGCGGCGAAGCTCAGAGAATCAGACTTGCGACCCAAATCGGAAGCGGACTTTCAGGCGTATTATATGTTTTGGATGAACCTTCAATCGGTTTACACCAACGCGATAATGATAGATTGATTAAAACCTTGATTAAACTCAGAAATATGGGAAATTCACTTATTGTTGTTGAGCACGATGAGGACACAATAAGAAATGCAGATTATATTGTTGATATAGGTCCAAATGCCGGTGCTTTTGGTGGAAATGTTATTGCTCAAGGCAGCGTAGAAGATATCATTAAAGCGCCTGAGTCTATTACGGGTAAATATTTGAGCGGTGAATACAAAATTCCTATCCCTGAAAAAATCAGAGAAGGTAACGGTCAATATTTACAAATCAGAAACGCTTTTAAAAATAATTTAAAAAATATTGATTTAGATATTCCATTAGGCAAAATAGTTGTACTTACAGGTGTTTCAGGTTCTGGGAAATCAACTTTGATGCAAGAATTGATTTATGAATATGCAGTACATAAACTTAGAAAAAACAAACCAAAACCTCAAGGTGTAGATGAGATTTTGGGATTTGAAAACTTAGATAAGATTATTGATATTGACCAATCGCCAATCGGCAGGACTCCACGCTCAAATCCTGCCACTTACACAGATGTATTTACACCGATTAGAGAACTTTATGCAAAAACAAACGAAGCAAAAATGCGCGGTTACAAACCGGGAAGGTTTAGTTTTAATGTAAAAGGCGGAAGATGTGAAGCTTGCTCAGGCGATGGTGTTTTAAAAATCGAAATGAACTTCTTGTCTGATGTTTATGTAAAATGCGATGTTTGTAAAGGAAAACGCTATAACAACGAAACTTTAGAAGTTAAATACAAAGGTAAAACAATTGCAGATGTTTTAGAAATGAGCGTAAAAGAAGCGTATGAATTCTTTGAAAATATTCCGCAAATTGCAAACAAGCTAAAAACACTTAATGATGTCGGTTTGGATTATATAAAACTTGGTCAAAGCGCGACAACACTATCAGGCGGCGAAGCACAAAGAATTAAACTTGCAGCTGAACTTAATAAACGCGCAACAGGTAAAACCTTGTATTTGCTCGATGAACCGTCAGTTGGCTTGCACTGGCATGATTTGGATAAGTTAATTAAAATTCTCCAACAACTTGCAGACAACGGTAACACAATTTTAATTATTGAACACAATTTAGACTTAATTAAAGTTGCAGATTATATTATCGACCTCGGACCTGAAGGTGGAAATGCGGGTGGAGAAATTGTTGCTTGCGGAACTCCTAAAGAAGTTTCAAAAAATCCAAATTCACATACAGGAAGATATTTGAAACCGTTTTTTGAAAAATAACTTCGGTTTGATTTAGTTAACATGTGGTTTTTGTTACCATCAGGAAATTTCATGCTACAATATTGTTATGGCGAATACATTTGAAGATGTTATTTCACAAATTAAAGACCGGCTGGATATAGTAGATGTAGTTTCTCAATATGTTGTTCTTAAAAAGAGCGGGGCCAACTATTGGGGCATTTGTCCGTTTCATAACGACAAAAAACCTTCTATGTCAGTAAGCCCTTCTCGTGGAATTTTTAAGTGTTTCTCTTGTGGTGCAGGCGGTGACGCTTTAGCGTTTCTTGTTAAAATCCAAAACAGAGAATACAAAGACGTAATTTTAGAACTTGCCGACAAATACGGAATCGAACTTCCTAAAAAATA
>CAKVGW010000098.1 GCA_934747325.1 uncultured Candidatus Melainabacteria bacterium
GCAGCAATTTCTTCTGAAAAATCTCTTGTGTTGCCAAAGTTTCTGCCCATAAAAATATGTTCTTGGTCTTTACCGTAAGCTAAATTACCCATTTTTTCGCTCATACCGTAAGTTGTAACCATACTTCTGGCTAAATTTGAAACTTTTTCTAAATCGTTTGACGCGCCTGTTGTAATATTATCTTTACCATAAATCAATTCTTCTGCAACACGTCCGCCTAGAATCATTGCAATTCTATCCAACAATTGATTTTTGCGCATAGTCAAATGGTCTTTTTCAGGTAAAGTAAGCGTAATACCTAAAGCCATACCACGCGGAATAATAGACACCTTATGCAATGGGTCACAATCTTTAAGCAATTTTGCAAGAAGAGCATGGCCAACTTCATGATATGCAGTATTTTCCTTTTCTTCGTCAGAAATAATCCTGCTTTTCTTTTCAGGTCCTGCCATAACTTTATCAATTGCTTCCTCTAAATCCGGCATTTCAATTTCTGACTTATCATGACGTGCTGCAAGAAGCGCAGCTTCGTTTAACAAATTAGAAAGGTCTGCACCAGTGAACCCTGGAGTACGCTTCGCAAGTGTTTTTAAGTCTACTTCTTTTGCCAAAGGTTTGTTTTTTGCATGAACATTCAAAATTTGTTCTCTACCTAAAACGTCCGGTTTGTTAATAACAATCTGTCTGTCAAATCTACCCGGTCTAAGAAGTGCATTATCCAAAATATCAGGTCTGTTTGTCGCTGCCAAGATAATTATGTTGGTATTTTCATCAAACCCGTCCATTTCAACAAGCAATTGGTTAAGAGTTTGTTCTCTTTCATCGTGACCACCGCCCATGCCGGCACCTCTTTGACGACCAACGGCATCAATTTCATCAATAAACACGATACAAGGTTGATGTTTTTTTGCTTGTTCAAACAAATCTCTAACACGAGAAGCACCAACACCTACAAACATTTCAACGAAATCTGAACCGCTTATAGAGAAGAATGGAACTCCTGCTTCACCTGCTACGGCTTTTGCCATAAGCGTTTTACCTGTACCTGGAGAACCTACAAGAAGAACGCCTTTAGGAATTTTTGCACCTAATTTAACATATTTATCTGAATGTTTCAAGAAATCAACAATCTCTTCAAGCTCTTTTCTTTCTTCATCAATACCTGCAACATCCTTAAATGTTGTCTTAACTTTGCTATCCATAAGCATTTTTGCTCTGCTTTTACCAAATGACATTGCTTGCGCGCCACCTGCTTGAATAGATTTTATGATAAGCATAATAAAACCTAAAACAAGCAAAATAGTTATCAAAGAAGAACCTAAGCCGAATGCAGAACCTGAATCAGCCTTCTTTGCACTAATTTCAACATTATTTTCTTCTAACTTATTTAAAACATCTGAATTTTCAGGAAGAACAACTTTGTATTGAAGTTTTGGAGGTCTTACATCTCCATAAATCGGATTTGACGCACTTTTCTTTGCTTCAGGTTGTTTTGCAGGTAGAGCAATCAACATGTCTTTTCCCATATCAACGCTTTTAATTTCTTTATTTTCAACTTTTTGCAAAAAGTTTGTATATGAAAGCTCTTCCGTGCTGGAAGTAGGGCCTGAAAAAAGCATTGAAACGAATGCTAAAATCATAATTCCAAGAATAACGTACATGCCGACTGATTGATTTTTATTCATATTTCTCCCTCGTTGTTTCGTTTTTCGGTGAGAACATTAAAGCTTTTCCCACACTACGGATTTAATATTGTTATTATAGCGTAATTGGTTTGTATAAGCAAACTATTTGAAGGGATTAAGGGAATAGGGTAATAAGGGAATAAGTGATTTAAAAAATGTTTTTGAATAAATGCGTTAATTATACGCAATATATAAATGAAAAATTTGATACCCCTTATTACCCTATTCCCCTATTCCACCATTCCCTTCAAATGTAACTTTTTCTTTACAAAAAAGGCAATTATTTAACAAAACATGACTTTAAATATATAAGAACCTAGGAATATTATGAGCGCGACTAATTTTTGGAACAATTTTAAAAATGGATTTTTAGACGGAATGTTTTTTAACAGTCCGCTATTCGGTTGTTTCGGTGGTTTTAACGGGTTTAATAATTGGAGTGTGTTTGGTGGTTGGAATTGTGGAATTATGGGCTTTGGCGGAAGTTCTCCATCATTATTTTTAACGCCTAATTTTAATATGGGTACTTCGTTTCAACTTATGCCTGATATGCAAATGCCATCAGCAAATTTAAATGTTGATATGTCAAAAATGTTTAATAACAACATTTGGGACAATTCACAGTTCTCAAATAATTATACAACTCCATCAATAAGTTTCAACCAATTTGAAAACTGGGGTGATACGTTCACAAAATCACCATTCTCTAGTTTTACTATGCCGTCGCAAACTGTAAACTCTACAAATGATAGCAAATACAAACCAGACTCAAAACTTGGGAAATGGAACACAAAATATGATAATTTGATTACTAAATATGCGCAAAAATATGATGTGGATGCAAAGCTTGTTAAAGCACTTATGAAGCGAGAATCAGAGTTTAATCCTAATGCAAAATCAGGAGCCGGAGCTATAGGTTTAATGCAATTGATGCCGGCAACTGCAAAAGAAATGGGTGCAAAAGATCCATATAATCCTGAACAAAATATTGAAGCAGGTGTGAAATATTTGAAGAAAATGTTAGACAAGTACAATGGAAATAAGGAATTGGCAGTAGCTGCTTATAATGCAGGACCTGGAAATGTTAAAAACGGAAAAATTCCGCAAAATGGCGAAACGCCTATACATGTTAGAGAAGTTATGAAGAATTATAGAGCTCTAGCATAAAAAAAAGCCGTTTCTTCAAGAGAACGGCTACCAGACTTGGGGAGGAGGTATGAAAAACCGTTTGGTTTTCCATACCAAATTAATCGTCCAAA
>CAKVGW010000099.1 GCA_934747325.1 uncultured Candidatus Melainabacteria bacterium
AATGCTTGTCTATATAATAATTTTCTGTATTCAAACTCTTTAAAATACTTTCTCTGTTAAACATCCGCTATACCCCATTATTGTAAACATTTAGTCTTTATCTAAAACTACTTTTTCATTAATCTTGCAATATCACGTTCTTGAGTTTTCTTTGTGATTGCTTCACGCTTATCGTAAAGTTTTTTACCTTTTGCTAAGCCTATTTCAAGTTTAGCAAAACCGTTAGTTAAAAACAATTCCAATGGCACAATTGTTACACCATCTTTTTTTACCTTGTCTTGAATTTTCAAAATTTCACGTTTATTAAGTAAAAGTTTTCTTACTCTATCAGGTTTATGATTATATCTATTACCCTGCTCATACGGAGAAATGTGCATACCATACAAAAACATTTCATTATCTTCAATTTTTGCAAATGAGTCTTTTAAATTAAGCATACCTTTACGAATAGATTTAATTTCAGTACCCGTTAAAACTATTCCGGCAATAAACTTATCAAAAATCAAAAAATCATGAAAAGCTTTTCTATTTGTAGATATGACTTTTTTATCCATAGACTTATTATAATGCAAACCTTTCTATTTTGCCATATAAACGCTTGTAGAAGGGAATGCGAATTCAATACCTTCTTCACGGTAGCGGTAAATTATTTGTCTAATTACATCACTTTTTGTATGTACATATTCTACCCAAGACGTTTTGCTTGTATAAGCTACAAGTCTTACTTGAATTGAACTTGGCGCCATATTTTCAAAGAAAGCTTCTGCACCTTCTAATATTCTTGGCTCTTTTTCAGCAATTTCTTTTAAAATTCTGCAAGCCACGTCAAGTTTTTCGTTAGAAGTACCGTATTCAACGTCAACAGAAATATCAATTCTTCTTTTATGCGCTTGAGATACATTTGTAATTTCTTCATTAGAAAGCACATTGTTTGGTACGTTTACGACATAACCATCTATAGTTCTTACTGTCGTTGAGCGCAAATTAATGTTTTCAACAGTTCCTTCATAACCATTGAATTTAATATAATCGCCAATTTTATAAACTCTGTCAGCCAAAAGTCCAAATGAACCGAAAATATTTCCGATAGCTTCTTTTGCCGCAAAACCTACTGCTAAACCTGTAATACCAAAACCTGCAACTAAAGAGTTTACGTTATAACCGAAGCTTTGTAAAAATCCCGCCAACAACATAAATACAATTACTGATTTAATAATTTTATTTAAAACTGGCATTAAGTTTAAAAGCGGAGAATCTGTATTTTTGCTTTTTAATCTAAGTTCTATTCTATGCGTAAAAGCGTCTGTCAATTTACATACAGCCCAAATTAAAACAATGTTTACTAAAACACCTATTAAAAATTTAGCGTGTACTCCAAAAAATGAAAATATAGGTTTCACAATGAAATCTACCATTTTACATACCCTTTCTGCTTCTTAATACTGCCAACTCATCTTGGAATGGCGAAATTGAAGTTAATTTGTCCATAATTGCCGGCATGTGCTCAATTACATAATCAACTTCTTTTTCAGTAGTAAATCTTGACAAACTAAATCTGATTGAACCATGAAGTGCTGTGAATGGAATTCCCATTGCACGCAACACGTGGCTAGGTTCTAGTGAGCCGGAAGTACAAGCACTTCCTGAACTTGCACAAACACCGATATCACTCAAGTGAAGCAGAATTAGTTCACCTTCTACATATTCAAAACCAATATTACAAGTATTTGGAACTCTGCCGTTTACGCCTGTATTTAATCTTGCGTTAAATACATTTTTAAGAATTCCTGTTTCAAGTTTGTCACGCAACCTTTTAACTTCATTTAATTCGTAATTCATCGCATCCATTGCTAATTCGGCAGCTTTTCCCAAGCCTACAATATAAGGCACATTTTCTGTTCCTGCACGCATTCCGCGTTCTTGATGACCGCCATTAATCAATGGTGTAATTCTAACGTCAGGTTTTACATACAATGCACCAACACCTTTTGGAGCGTGAAATTTGTGACCTGAAACTCCCAATAAATCAATTTTTGTTTCTTTTACGTTTATCGGAATTTTTCCTCCGGCCTGAACTGCATCAACATAAAATCTTGTTTCAGGTGATTTAGATTTAATAATTTCTGCAATTTCTTCTACGGGATAAATTACGCCTGTTTCATTATTGGCATACATTACAGAAACTAAAGCCGTATCTTTTCTGATTTTGGATTTGAGTTCTTCTATATCAAGTTCACCTTGAGAATTTACTCCGATATAATCAACCTCATAACCTTGTTTTTCTAACGCTTTATAAGTATTTAAAACACAAGGGTGCTCAACTTTTGTTGTAATCAAATGTCTTTTTTCTTTATTACAACTTACAACGCCTTTAATTGCTGTATTTGCAGATTCTGAACCGCAAGAAGTGAACACAATTTCTTTTTCATTATTCGCACCAAGAAAATCTCTGATTTTTGCTCTCGCCTCTTTTATTGCAGCAGCCGGTTTTTTAGCAAAATCATACATGCTGGAAGGGTTTGCGTACTCATTTTGCAAATAAGGAAGCATTTCTTCCAAAACTTTTTCATCTACTTTAGTTGTTGCGTTGTTATCTAAATATATCATGGTGTGTTCCTTTTTAAGTCGTTAAGAGTTTTTGTTGGGCTAAAAGCCCAACCTACTTTTTGCGTCGTTAAGTCTTTGAGTCGTTAAGGCGTTAAGTTCGTTATAAATTTAAGTTTTTGTTGGGCAAGTATGTCCAACCGACATTTGTTCACTTACACCTGCTCAACCACAATTGCCGAATCAACTTTATCTCTCAAAACTGATTCAACAAAACCTTTAATTGTCATGCTTGCGTTTTTGCAACCGCTACACATGCCTGACAATTTTACCTTAACAGTATTGCCGTCGATATCAATAAGTTCAATATCTCCGCCATCTTTCTGAAG
>CAKVGW010000100.1 GCA_934747325.1 uncultured Candidatus Melainabacteria bacterium
TCTTGGGCTTATTACGGACAAAAAGCTTGGACATTCTTGTTTGGTGAAGGTAAAAAACGTGTTCTTGCATTTAACTTAATTTATTGCTTATTCATTATTATCGGTTCTGCAATGAATGTTAAATCCGTTATTGACATTACAGATGCTATGATGATTGCGTTATGTGTACCAAACATCATCGTATTGTATATCTTGTGTCCTGAAATTAAACGTGATTTGAAATCATATTTAGAAAGACAAGATATGAAATTAGTTAAAAAATTTATCAGATTTTAGGATGAATTATAAATATTTAAAAAAATCAATGTATCTTCTTGGTACATTGATTTTTTTTGCCCTCTATTTTATAATTATCATTGAACTTTGAAAAAAGAATACAGGCTAAAGATTTTAATGAACATTCGCTGACTTTAAACAGAAAGGAGGTTTTTTACTTCACTTTCTACTGGTAGGTTGTATTAAGGCGGACTTGGTATTATGCAATTGAATTGTAATTCTCAACTTGACGCCGTCCTTAATCTACGTGCGTAGCACTGCTAATTAAAATCAGCGAACGAGAATTAGTATTACTAATAATACTAATTCTCACTATCAGAGCTCTTTAATTAGAGCGCGGGTAAGGGTGCTTCGACCACCCTTGCCTGTATTCTTATTTTAACGTATTTATAAATTTTTTCAAGTGAGAACAATGATTTATTTAGACGCAGGAACAACATATTCGAAAATAATAACAGACGAAAAACAATTTGATGATGAGTTTTTTATAAAGCAAGACGGAAATTTCGCCTATTACATTTTGCCTTCACGCATAATAAAAGCGCAAAACATTGTGCCGACACGCTCATGCGGACACATGTCGAATGCCAGCGAAAATGAGATTATCGCGTTAGCACAAGGTGCAAAAAAACGTGATATTTCATCTAATGCAACCGTTTTGGATTTAGGAAGTCGTGATGCTAAATGGATTAAATTTAAAGATAACAAATTTCATGATATGGATTGGAATACATCTTGTGCCAGCTCTACCGGTGCAACGGTTGAGATGCTTTTAAAATTTTACGGAGTAAGAGCAGAAGAATTAGCATTTGATGAAGAAAAATTCGCCGTTACCTGTGGGATTTTTGGAATGGAAAAGATTATGGATTCAATTTCTGCAGGAGTTAAACCTTCAGAAGCTATTTCTAAATTTGTACACGGAATAGCTTTTAATGCGTGGAATTTCTGCAAAAAACCTGAAAAAATTTATTTGTCAGGTGGTTTTTGCGATAATAAATGTCTTGTGGATTCATTAAAAAACTATTGCGAAGTCGAACTTTTAGGCAGATTTGTGTTGTGTGAAGGTTTGTTTTAAACATTTTTTAATCAGCCCCCACCCGAATTTCTAAGTTTCGCGAAGCTCAACTTGAAATTCTACCCTCCCCCGTGGAGAGGGAATAAGCTAAAGTCGTTCGCAAAAATCTAGCCTTATTGTATTATTGCTAACTTATCCTGTTTACGGTATTCTTGAATACAATGAGGAGAAGGCAATGACAGTTTTAGAAAAAATCAACGAAATTAATGATGCTTTAAAAGAAATTTTTGATTTCACGCAAACAAATGAAACTATTAATTCTGATTTTACAGAATATTTATCAACTATAGGTGCAAGAAATATTTCTCTTAATCAGATGGAAAAAATATTTTTACCTTACGTTTTTGAACGCAGAATTAACGGCAAATCTATTTTGGAAATGTATACAGAAGAAAAAGGCACAAAAGATATTATAGAAAAATTAAACGACGCACAATCTTCTATTTTTGAAATCAAAAAGATTTTGAAAAACGGTTTTGAATTATATAATTTAGTAAATGAAAAAACTTATAAAGTGCTTTCGCTTACTAAAATGACTAACTTTAGAGGTATTTACGCAGGTCAATTTATCGCAGGCAGAGTTTTTGAACTTGATGGCGAATATTATATTATCGAAATTTCCAGCGTTCTTTCTCATTCTCAAAAAGAAGACGCTTATAGATACGCAGTAATGAAATTGGTTCATACTCCACGTTTGTTGTATTTGGACAATCCTGAGAAAGAAAAAGAAATTAAATCAACAATAGCAGAAATGTACGAAAAATTTATCAAAACTTTTGATAAAGATATAATTTTAACTACTAATAAACACGCAGATGATATTATCGGCGCATTTAATGAAGGTGAAGATGTTGATTTGTCGGATAAAGGTTGTGATATCTCCGAATACAAATTTTTCCACGTTAAAGAATTGGACAACAATTATTCAAACTTTTTGGAAAACTCTATGGGCGGATTTTCTTCGCACAACGAAACTTATGATGTTGCAGTAATTTTTGACAAAGAAAACGGACTTTATGCGATACCTTTCTATGAAACTTTCTGCAAAATTTTTGAAAATAAAGACTCTGTAGAAAATGCGAAAGGTTGCGTTGAATACTTTTTAACAAATGACTCAATTCCAAATACGATTTTGGAAAGAGTTTCAACTCAATATCCAAACTTTATGGAAACAGTAAATGAAGTTATGGGAACAAATTATACTTTTGAAGAATTGATTAAAAATTATAAATCAGAATATTTGAACAATAAAATTTATTCTTCCGCAACTATTTTGTTCTGTTCAAATGCGTTTTCACAAATTTTTGATTATATATCAGAACCTAAACCGCAAGCACC
>CAKVGW010000101.1 GCA_934747325.1 uncultured Candidatus Melainabacteria bacterium
AAATATATCATGATGTGTTCCTTTTTAAGTCGTTAGGTCTTTGAGTCATTAAGGCGTTAAGTTCGTTTTAAAATTTAAGTTTTTGTTGGGCAAGTATGCCCAACCTACATTTACACGACTACACCTGTTCAACCACAATTGCCGAATCGACCTTATCTCTCAAAACTGATTCAACAAAACCTTTAATTGTCATACTCGCATTTTTGCAACCGCTACACATGCCTGACAATTTTACCTTAACTACATTTCCGTCAATATCGACTAATTCGATATCTCCGCCATCCTTCTGAAGTTCAGGTGAAATTTGTTGCTCAATGACTTTACTAATCTTCAAAATCTTTTGCGTTGCAGTCAAAACAGGTGCTTTGCCTTCTTTTTTAAGATAAGTGTCAATCATATCCTTAATCACACCGCGACAACGTCCACAAGCACCACCTGCTTTTGTATAATTTGTAACTTCTTCTACTGTTTTCAAACCGTTAACCTTAATTGCTTCCCAAATTTGGCTTTCAGTAACATTGAAACAAGTACAAACAACTTTGTCACCTGTATGAGTATTGCCTGCTAAATCTTCCCACTCTTCATTATCTTTTCCGTAATATTTTTTCAAAGCATCTTCCAATGCTTCGTGTCCCATTACTGAACAGTGCATTTTTTCTTGAGGAAGTCCGTCTAATTCATCTGCAATATCTTTATTTGTGATTTTAGCCGCTTCATCAATAGTCTTTCCGATAATCATTTCCGTCAAAACACTTGAAGATGCGACCGCAGAACCACATCCAAAAGTTTGGAATTTAGCATCTTTTATAACATTGCCATCTAATTTTATATATAATTTTAAAGAATCACCACAAGCTAATGAGCCGGCTTCACCGATTAAATCAGCGTCATCTATTTTTCCGACATTTCTTGGGTGCCTGTAATGGTCAAGAACCTTCTCCGAATATTCCCACATGATAGTTTTCCTTTCTAAAACAATGGTTGATTGTTTTTAGGAGTTACTCCCATATCACTCCACGATTTTACAACAATATTTTACTACAAAAAAGGTTTTTTAATAAAGATTTTTCAAAGATAAAAAATCAAGGAATTATTTAACAGACAATTTCCGAACGACATCTGCGCCGCGAGCGTTTTTTAGCGAGCGTAAAAGTGCGGGTTCACCCGCTACATCCATTTTGTCTAACGCTCGTAAGAGCGTAGAAAACTATGGCGTGTTTTCTCTTTCTTTTGGTACTTTTCTTTCTCTTTACATCGCAAATAAAGAGAAAGAAAAGTACATTTAAAAAAATCTTTCATTTCAAAAGAGTCTTTACTTTTTTCTTCTTTGAAAAAGCAAGAAGAAAAAAGTAACAAAAAAGAAGAAACTTTAATAGTTTATTTTATTCTTCTGTACGAACATCAACTTTTGTATTTTATCGGTTTTAACAGTTGATTTACCATCAGTTGTTTTGCTTTCAACTTGTTCACAGAGAAAATTGAAGAAGATTTATGAAATTATATATATTATGTTGAAAAAATAAGTTAATGGTGCAAAAAATTGCACCCTACAATTACCAAAGAAAAATATGTTCACAATTGAACATATTTTATTAAGAAAAAGTAGGGTGCAATTTTTTGCACCATTAACTTTGCACTAATTCTCTAATCTTTTTTCTTCTTGCTTCAAAAACTCACAATCAGCTTCAAGCCTTTTGTCATCCATTGCAGCAATAAGTTCTTCAATATCCTTAATCTGTCCGAGTTCAAAACCAACTTCTGCAAACAAAACACAATCGTTACAAAGTCTGTAATGTCCGTATTGAACGGAACCTGCTAACGATTTTGTACCGCCGCAAGCATCGCAAGTAAAAAACTCATTCTCACAATCAGGATTTTCTTCTATATCGTCCAAGCGCATTTGCTCTACAACCTGCTGCATTTCTTGAACAACTTCTTCTTTTGTTTTCATAAAATTCTCCATCAAACAAAAGTTATCAAATGAAAATTAATTAATACAACTTTCCATTTTCAACTTTCAACTTTCCACTCATTGCCCACGTCAAACATGCGCAGAACTATTCAACCAATGCCTTCATTTCTTTAACTGCTTGTTCTAAGCCAACAAAAATCGAACGTGCAATAATTGAATGTCCGATATTCAATTCTTGTAAATTAGGAATTTCATGCATTCTGCCAACGTTTTGATAGTTCAAACCATGCCCTGCATTTACTTTCAATCCAAAATTTTGAGCAAAAATTGCAGCACCTTTTAAATCTTCAAAAGCTTTTGCTTCTTCTTCTGTTCCAAAAACTTCCGAATACCTACCGGTATGAAGCTCTATAAACGGTGCACCTGTTTTTGATACTGCAGATATTTGGTGTACATCTGGATCAATAAAGAAACTTACTTCAATATTCTTTTCTAAAAGCGGTTTTGTGAATTCTATCGCCCAATTAAGTTGACCTGCAACATCTAATCCGCCTTCTGTTGTTAGTTCTTGTCTTTTTTCGGGAACGATACAAACCGCATGCGGTCTTAATCTCAAAGCAATTTCTTGCATTTCCTTTGTCATTGCCATTTCTAAATTCAAACGAACTCTAGGAAGCATTCTAATTGCTTCTACATCGGCATCTTTAATGTGACGTCTGTCTTCTCT
>CAKVGW010000102.1 GCA_934747325.1 uncultured Candidatus Melainabacteria bacterium
ACTGCATCTTGAACTGTTTGAATTTTTTCAGCTTCTTCATCAGGAATTTCGCAACCGAATTCTTCTTCGAAAGCCATAACTAATTCAACTGTATCTAAAGAATCAGCACCCAAATCAGCAGTAAAGCTAGCTTCTGGAGTAACTAAAGCTTCATCACAGCTTAATTGGTCAACTACAACTTTTTTAACTTTTTCTAATGTACTCATGTTTTTTATCCTCTTCATTATTGTGTAATACACTATTCCCCTAAATTATACTATTTCAAGAAAATTTTGCAATAAACTTCAAAAATTGTTACACTTCTATGAGAAATGTAACAAAACTTTATTATTTTTTTATATAAAACAAAAACCTCCAAAATCTCAAATTCTGGAGGCTAAAACTCTCAACTATCTTAATTAGACAGCCTTTTTCATAACTTCACAGGGGCAGGTTTTTGATATAAAACTTACGCCCCTTATTTTTTTTACTTCACAGCTTGTAATTTTGCTTGAACTCCTGATTCAGCATTAATTGTAACTGCATTAGCGATTGCCATTGTTCTTCGCTTTTTCGCCCCCCTCAAAATAAATTCAACTCCTGAAAAAGTATTATTGCTTGGGGTTGTAATTTTTTTTAACATATCCTATTGTCCTTTCCGATAAATGTATTTTCTTGAGCCTTGTATCATGTGTATCGGCATTTTTTTGAAAAACTTTAGGCTTTTTATTTATATTGTTACAATTATTTACAAATAGGGGAGAGAAAATTATTAAAATTTCCTCCAAACGGTTGATAACAAATCGAAAAAAATGTATGATAATGTAAGAAAATAATTGGGGAGATTGGGGCAGTATGTTCAACAATATTAATGACAATAATAATGGTTTGTTTTATAACTCTCAATTAAACAATGCGAGCAATGTTATTAACCTTGCTTCTGTTAGAGCCAATCTTCAAAAAGCAGGGTATAATTCAAACCCTTATGTTGATAAAACAGAGATTTCTTCAAATGCAATGGAATTGTTTCAAAGAGATCTTGATATAAATAAGTTTACTAAAATAGCAACCAGCGATAAAGACAATATTTCATATTTAGAAAAAATGCAAGAGTTATTCAAAGATGGTGTTGTTGATCCATTTGAAGATGATGTGTTAAAAGAGCTTGTAACAAATTCTAAATTATTAGGTGATTTAGAGCTGTAAATGTGATAGAATACAGCTATGGTATCGTCTGATTATTATATTGTCGACAATTCAGATTTAGAAAACAAAAGACTTGAAGCTGCAAAGAATCATTATTCAAAAGGTGATTACTCATCGGCATTGAGGCTTTATTTGGATATGCTTAATATGAGTACGTCTTTTAAGCTCTATTACGAAATCGGACGTTGTTATTACAAGCTTAATGATTTATTGCCTGCAGAAGAGTATTTTAAAAAGTCTATCGGATTAGAAAGTTTTAAAAATCCTTCATATCTTTATTTAGGCAATATTTTTTATAAGCGTGAAGATTTGAAAAACGCTATCGAAAATTGGGTTTCGGCTTACGCTTATAAACCTGATGATGAAGCTGTTTGTTTAAATCTTGCGACTTCGTATTTTTCTAAAAATATGAAATTCCAATCAGTTTTTTATTACGAAAAATACCTAAAATATGCTAAAGATAGGGGTCAATCATACTCGACAATCAAGAACAGTATTAATCGTTGCAATGAAATCGGTAAAGAATTTATGCAAAAGGCTCAACGTGCAATTTCTGTAAGAAATTACTCTGAGGTCATTGAATATTTAACTTTTGCGGTTAAAAATATGCCTGTTAGTTTTGACATAAATTTGGCATTAGGAAAAGCCTACTTAGAAGAAGGCGACAACATGCACGCGATGATTTTCTTGAAACAGGCTTTATGCTTAGACAACAAATCTTTGGATGTATTGCAGAAACTTGCGTCTATATTCCTAAATCTCGGTGACTATACAGCTGCTTACTGCACAATGAGAAGACTTTTACCGCTTGTAATTCATAATCAGTCAGAATATTTAAGAACTTTACAGGTTATAAAAGATTTAAATTCTTCGTTCGATGATTTAAGTTATCAAGGGCATAAAGAGTGGGCAGACAGGTATTATGACGATAATAATTATCACATGGCACTTTTAGAATACGAAAACTGTGTGATTTTGAAAGATGAATTGCAAAATGAGTTGGGCGATAAAATTGATAGAATTAAATTATTTATCAATCCTGAAACTCGCATAATTAAAACGTGTTTAGAAAAAGGCGAAGCTTTGTATAAAGAAGGCGATTTTAAGACTTCAAATAAATATTACTCAAAAGCTATGCTTTTGGCTAATGAAAATTCATCGGAATATAGACTTGCAAAGTCAAGAGTTGTCAATGTTTAAAAAATTAAAAAAGTTTTTTTATTTGTACATCTTAAAAAGAAAATACTATCGCACAGGCTCTTGTAATGCCTGCGGTCGTTGCTGTCAGAAGATTTATGTTAAGCATAAAGAAGTTATTCAAACTGAAGAAGAATTTCATAGATTACAAAAATTACATCCTTTTTACACTTATCTTAAAATTATTGATAAAGATGAAACAGGGCTTGTTTTTGAGTGTATGAATTT
>CAKVGW010000103.1 GCA_934747325.1 uncultured Candidatus Melainabacteria bacterium
CGTACTATAAAACCGTCTTGATGTTCTTCAATTTCAACACCGATTTTAGAAAGTTCTTTTACCAAACATTTAATTCTATCGGCTTCTTTATTTCTTAAATCCTCTGCATCTTTAATAATAGTTTCACCATCGGCTTGCGACGCTAAAACGGCAATTACAGGCAACTCGTCAATTAATCTTGGAATATCCTCGCCTTCAATTACGCATGGTTTTAGATTTTCGGTATATTGAACTCTTATATCTCCAACTTCTTCTCCAGAAACAGTTGTTTTATTTAGGATTTCAATATTTCCGCCCATACGTTTCACGACATCAATTATGCCGGAACGAGTATAATTCAAACCAACATTTTTAATGATAAAATCAGAATTTGGAACAATTAAACCTGCTACAATAAAAAATGCAGCAGATGAAATATCACCAACAATATTAATATTTCTCGCATACAATTTTGAAGGGTTTAGAGTTACTTCTGAACCATTGATTTTAATATCAGCACCTAAATATTTAAACAAATTTTCTGTGTGATTTCTTGAAACATAAGGTTCTGTAAAGGTTGTTTCACCTTCTGCATTCAAACCTGCTAAAAGTATACAAGATTTAACTTGTGCACTTGCAAGTTTTGATTTGTAATCAATCCCTTGTAATTTTTGACCAATTATTTTCAAAGGTGCATGACCATTTTCAGAAGTTATATTTGCGCCCATCAATGTTAGTGGCTCTATTACACGTTTCATCGGACGTTTTGAAAGACTCAAGTCGCCTACAAGTGTTGAATTAAAATTCTGTCCTGCTAAAACTCCTGAAACTAAACGCATTGTAGTTCCTGAATTTCCGCAATCATAAATCGAATCATAAGACGGAGTTAAAATTCCTATAGATTTTATTTTTAAAGTTTTTTCATCTATGAACTGGATATCAACACCCAAACTTTTAAATAAATTCAATGTTGAATGACAATCTGCTCCGCTTGAAAAATTACTAACAGTACATTCTCCTTCTGCAATTGATGAGAACATAACCGCACGGTGAGAAATTGATTTATCAGAAGGTATAGTAATTGTGCCTTTTAATGAATTTATATGTGAAACTTTTTTTAACATGTAACCCCACCACGAAATCAAAGATTTCGACCCTCCCTCAAGGAGAGAGTAAAACTAATGTTATTCTCTAACCAATTCAAAAATAGCTTTACATTTTTCAAAAACTTTTTTAGCATCATTAAGAGCAAGCATATTAGCACCATCACAAAGAGCTTTATCAGGTTCCGGATGAATTTCAAAGAATAAAACATCTGCACCGGCTGCCATAGCAGCATTTGCTAATGTCGGAACAAATCTTCTGTCGCCGCCTGTTGAATCACCATTAGAACCGGGCATTTGAACACTATGAGTTGCATCGAAAACGACAGGATAACCAAATTCTTTCATTATAGGAATTGCTCTAAAATCAACAACTAAGTTGTTATAGCCAAAAGAAACACCTCTATCCGTTAACATAATATTGTGATTTCCGCTATCTTCAACTTTTTTAACCAAAGATTTCATTTGTTGCGGTGCTAAAAATTGTCCTTTTTTTATATTAACGATTTTACCTGTTTTTGCCGCTGCTACAAGTAAATCCGTTTGACGACATAAAAATGCAGGAATCTGCAAAATATCAGCAACCTCTGCTACAGGTTCTGCTTGTTCAGGAAGATGAATGTCAGTTACAATCGGAACTTCAAACTCTTTCTTAATTTGAGCGAGCATCTCTAAACCTTTTTCCATACCAACTCCACGATAAGAGTTAATAGAAGAACGATTCGCCTTGTCAAAAGAAGATTTGAAAACATAATTTATATCAAGTTCTGCACAAACTTGTTTCAAAGTTTCAGCTGTTTGTTTCAAAATATCCATTGACTCTATTGCGCATGGCCCGGCTAATATGGTTAATTTATCTGAACCTATTTCAAAATTTTTTAGTTTTATCATGTTTTCTCTCTTTGGTTAATGTTGGGCGTGACTGACTAATCGAAGACAAGTTTGGATGAATTTCGATTTGAAGTTGAAAGTTAAAAATGGAAAGTTGAAAGTTGTATAAAAAATTTTTTAAATTTATACGTTAAATATTTAACTAATTATATCTAAAGTGATATTTTAAACAACTTTCCACTTTCAACTTTCAATTTTCAACTCTAAAAATCCACATCAGTAAGTCTCGCAAAAGCACGATTCTACGCGATGTCCCATCTTCCACAAGTTCCGCCCCATCTAGCGATAATATTACCTTTAATATCACCTATTTTTTCAACATGATGCATAGGTTCAGCACCTTCTAAAATAGTGATAACTTCACAGTTGTTTGAGCATCCTGTGCATTGACAAGTTACTGATTGGAAATTCATGTTACCAACTTCCCAACCTTTGAACTTTGTATCAACTTCTGTGTATTGGTGATTTTCCATAGCAAGAAGTGCTGCGCCGATAGCACCCATTGTTTGGTGATTTTCAGGAACAACAATTTTAGTATTCAAAGCTTCTTCAAAAGCTTTTACCATGCC
>CAKVGW010000104.1 GCA_934747325.1 uncultured Candidatus Melainabacteria bacterium
TTTGCAGAAAATTTTACCCTTATTACGTAAATGGTTTTCAAGGCGCATCAAGATTAAGAGGAGAATTAGTTTTGATGGATGACATAAAAGAAATTTTTAAAAAATTAGATGGAATTTTAGCAATAAAATAGAAACATAAACTAATGACAATATTTTATAAGTATTATAAAATATTTTTGTGAACTTTTTACTAAAAATACTATTCATATTTCTTAGTTTTTTAATTGTACATGGAACTAATATTGAAACAGTTCCTGCAATTTCAAATGCACCTGCAAATTACATCCAAAACGACTATCAAAAAGTAGTTTTGACTTCACAAAATCTCAGTCAGGATGTAATCATTAAAAATCAAGGTGGAGATTCACAGAATTATACATTTAATGAAAACTCCGCTTGTGGCACAAACCCCCAAAAATTATTATTAGTTTCTACTAAGCCTCTTATTGCAAGAGGTAACATTCATAACATATCGACCGACTTAAATAGTGAAATTTCCATAAGAGCCCCTTAATTAAACTTTTAATAAACAAAAAATTAAAAGTAATAATTAGACTTTAGCAATCACATATACAATTGCTAAAGTGCAGTTCATGTTTTAAAAGGAGATTTCTATGGAAAATAACAATGAAACATACAAAGAGGCGCACGGTTCAGGTTTTATAAGCACTATAGTATTTATGATAGTCGCTGTAACCGTTATGATTGCACTTAGATATTTTTTACATTATTAACAAAAAATCCCTTGCTTAAATATTAAGCAAGGGATTTTTTTCATATTATATCGACAAAAGCTTGACGTTACTACTAAAAAAGTATAAAATGAGTGCATGGCATAAAAGACAAGATGCCAAGGTTATTAATTATTTAGGAGAACAATCATGTACCAAGACGAAAAGCTTATTTGTGAAGATTGCGGTTGCGAATTTGTATTCACAGCAGGCGAACAAGAGTTTTATGCAGAAAAAGGTTTAACAAATAAGCCAAAAAGATGCCCAAACTGCAGAAAGGCTAAAAAACAACAACACCGTGGTAAAAAGAGAATGTTTGATGCAGTTTGTGCAAAATGCGGAAAACAAACTCAGGTACCTTTTAACCCTACTCAAGGTAGAGATGTTTTATGCAAAGAATGTTTTGATGCAGAAAAAGCAAATGCTTAAAATTTAATATTGCTCATAAAAAAATAGAGTTTCAAAATTTTGAAACTCTATTTTTTATTATAATAAATATCTCTGTTTTAACTTCTTAATTCTTTCATTTGATTCAAGAATTCTGCATTTCAGCTGTTCATTTTTTTCAACTCTCTTAAGAACACCTTGAATAATATCTATGGTTTCTTTATCAGCATTTCTATAAATAAACATATCTACACCCGCCAAGATTGCCATTACACAAGCATCTACAGCACCAAAATCTTGCACGCCCTTCATCACCATATCATCCGAAATTACGACACCCTGATAACCAATATTTTTTCTCAGATACCCAACAGCATTCTTGCTCAAAGAAGCCGGTATAACTTCATCATCAAAACAAGTGCAATGCAAATGTGCAACCATAATCATATCAGCTTTTTCTCTAAAAGGTCTTATATGAACTTTCTCCATCACATTCAGTGGTAAATCAATACAAGGCAATGTTAAATGACTATCTCTATCAGCATCTCCATGCCCCGGAAAATGTTTCAGACAAGGAATGATTCCGTTTGCTCTATATTCATCAGAAACAATATTAATCCCCTTTATCACATCATCAGTGTTAGAAGAAAATGAACGTTCTCCAATAATTGGATTATTAGGATTTGTATTAACATCTGCACAAGGCGCAAAATTCAAATTTATGCCATAATCTTTAAGTTCTAAAGCAATTTTTTTGCTTTGTTTGTGCAAAAATTCTTCACCTTTTTGAAATGCTATTCTTGGCGAAAGATAACGCGGATGAATATTTTCAGTCCTTTCAACTCGTCCGCCTTCTTGATCAATAGATAAAAAAGGTGGAATCATTGCTTTTGACTTAATATCTTTAATTAAATTTTTAAACTGTTCTTTAGTTTGAATATCTTTTGTAAAAAATATAACTCCACCCAACCCCTTAGCTAAAGCAGAGTCTAACACATCACCGGTTCCTAATATAAACATTTGATAAATTAATTGTTCCATAAAATAATAATACATAAAAAATAAGTGTTGAAAAATATTTTTGTTTGATTTATGATTGCAAAGGTCACATGACGCAAATTAAGCATGCGGAAGTGGCTCAAGCGCCTAAACAAGGCAAAAGCTACGGAACAAATATGCGGAAGTAGCTCAGTTGGTAGAGTATCTGCCTTCCAAGCAGACTGTCGCGAGTTCGAGTCTCGTCTTCCGCTCCATTTTACACTAGATTAGAAATATAAATAGAGTCCTTTGGGGCTCTTTTTCTTTTTTTTAATACGTTATACGCGGAAGACTCGACTTCGTCTCTTTCCTCCATTTGCTTGTGTTTATATTTCTAAAATATATGTATTTTTTCACGGAAAACGTGA
>CAKVGW010000105.1 GCA_934747325.1 uncultured Candidatus Melainabacteria bacterium
AATTTCTTTTGTACATTCTAACGCAATATCAGTTACAAAATCCATATCATTTTCTTCAATAATAAGCGGTGGATTAAAGTAAATTACATCACCCAAAGGTCTTAAAAGTACGCCTTTTTCCAACGCTTTTTTGTAAATTTGATATCCTGTTCGTTTTGTATAATCCAAAGGTTCTTTTGTATCGCGATTTTTTACAAGTTCAATTGCATTAACCAAACCAATATGACGAACTTCACCAACATTTTCAAGCGGTAAAAATTTTTCTTTAATAATATTGTTAAAATAAACCGCTCGTTTATTAGCTTTTTCAATTATTTGTTCATCTTTTAATATATTTAAAACTTCAATTGCAGCTGAGCATGCAAGCGGATTTCCCGCATAAGTATGCGAGTGCATAAAAGCTTTACCTTTCAAATAATCATCATAAAAAGCATCGTATATTTCTTGAGTAGTAACAGCAATTGCCATAGGCATATAGCCGCCTGTCAAACCTTTTGAAAGACACATTATATCAGGACTTACACCGGCATGGTTGAATGCAAACATTTTGCCTGTACGTCCGTAGCCTGTTGCAATTTCATCCGCAATAAGATGAACGTTGTATTTGTCACAAAGCTCTCTTAATTTTTTCAAATACATTGGCGGATAAACTTTCATGCCGGCAGAACCTTGTAAAAGAGGCTCAACAATAATTGCCGCTGTTTCGTGAGCGTGTTCTGCAAAAGCTTTTTCAGCTTTTTCAAAACATTCACAATGACAGCATTTAGCTCCCTCTCCTTGAGGAGAAGATTGGATTGAGGTGTTAGTCAATGAATGTCCCTCACAGTGTCCTTCGCAAACCTTACCGTAAGGACATCTGTAACAATCAGGCCCGTCAATTCTAATTACGTCAAGTAGTAATGGTTTATATAATTCTGAATACAAATCAACGCCACCAACAGCTAACGCACCCAGTGTTTCGCCGTGATAAGCGTCAGAAAGTGCCATAAATCTTTTCTTTTCAGGATGTCCTGTTTGATAATGATATTGAAAACTCATTTTTAATGACATTTCGATTGCAGCAGAACCGTTATCCGCAAAATTGAATTTACAAAGTCCGTCAGGAACAACTTTTGCTAATTCGTGACAAAGTGTAATTGCAGGTTTATGTGAAAAGTTTGCAAAAATAACGTGTTCAAGTGAATCAATTTGTTTTTTTACGGCTGCGTTAATTCTTGGATTACAGTGTCCTAAAAGATTACACCACCAAGAACTTATAACATCTTTGTAGCATTTGCCGTTTGTGTCATAAATATTTATGCCTTTGCCACGCTCAATTACAATCGGTGGAAGGGTTTCGTAATCCTTCATTTGTGAGCACGGATGCCAAATGTATTTTAAATCTTCTTTTTGCCAGTCTGTTATTTCGTTTGTATTCATGATGTGTTCCTTTTATGCTACATTTTAATGGATTGCTTCGTCGCTTATGCTCCTCGCAATGACCGAATGAAAAACTTACCAACAGGCTGTCATTGCGAAAAAACCGTAAGGTTTTTGTGGCAATCTATCACAGATTTATTCAAACATGTTGTTCAACAATCCAATCTCATCGCCTCCGCGTTCAACCGTTGCAATGACTTTTACTCCTGTTAAATATTCAACTTGTTTTAAATTATCTTGATGCATGAAGTTATCTTTTTCATAATTATTTAAGATAATTCCTGCAATTTTGATGTCATTAGCACGAGCGTATTCAACAGTCAAAAGTATTGAATTTATTGTTCCCAAACCGCCGTCTGCTACAATTATAATTGGGGCTTCCAGTTCTTTTATCAAATCTTTAAGAATATATTTTTCACCGTTTTCTAATCTCAAAGGACAAGTAATTCCGCCTGCACCTTCAATTAGCAAATAATCAAACTCTTTGTTTTTCTTATCGAAATCTGCTTTAATCTTAGCTATATCAATTTCCATGCCGGCTCTTTTTGCTGCCAAATGCGGAGAAACAGCTTCTTTCCACCAATAAGTAACGCAATCATCCGCACTTGTAGGAATTTTCGCTGTATTAACTACGTAGTTGCAATCACTTTCTACAAGTTTGCCGTCTTTTTCAACAACGCCGCTTAATACGGGTTTAAAATATCCGCAATTAAAATCTTCTTCACGCATTTTTTTGACGATAAGTGCTGAAACATAGGTTTTGCCGATATCAGTACCTGTCGCAGTAATAAATATATTCTTTGACATAAATTATTCTCCCCTAAGCTCAAGATTAGCACTTGAAGGCTAAAAGTAAAGAG
>CAKVGW010000106.1 GCA_934747325.1 uncultured Candidatus Melainabacteria bacterium
CAAAAAATCGAAGTTAAAGTTCTTGAAGCTGATCCTAAGAAAAACAAACTTATCTTATCTCAAAGACAAGCTGTTGCTGAACAAAGAGATCAAGTTGTTGATAATGTTCTTTCTTCTTTGGAAGAAGGTCAAGTTGTTAAAGGTAACGTAGTTAGAATTACTGACTTCGGCGCTTTCGTTGACATCAACGGCATCGACGGTTTACTACCTATCTCTGAAATTTCTTGGCAAAGAATTAAACACCCTTCAGATGTTATCACTTTAGGTGACACAATCGAAGTTAAAATCATTAAGATTGATACTGAATTGAAGAGAATTTCTCTATCTCTTAAGAGAATGGGTGAAAATCCTTGGCAACAAATCGAAGGACAATTTGAAGAAGGTCAAATCGTTAAAGGTACTGTAAACAAAGTTACTACTTTTGGCGCATTCATTAACATCTTCCCTGGTGTTGAAGCATTATTACCTGTTTCAGAAATGTCTGATGAAAATGTAAATCCGTTCAACATGTTCAAAGTTGGTTCAGAAGTTGACGTTCTTATTAAGAAATTCACTCCAAAAGAACACAGAATCGCTTTGTCTGTTAAGGATATTCAAAAATAGTTTTTTTGAATTGTTAATTTTGGTAAAGGCGCAGCCATAGGCTGCGCCTTTTGATTAAAAAAACTTGCATATTGTTACATTTCCACTGTAATGTAAAGATTTTGTAATAATTTGACTTGTTTTTGGTACAATTAATAGAAAGTGGTAAAATAGCCGAGAATTAAGGGAAAAGAGATTATGAAGAAATTTTTGATGATGTTATTTACGACAATGCTTATGACTCTACAGTCTGCGCAAGCTATGAATGTAGACGAATTTATGGATAAGCACGTTGCGCCGATTTCAGACGCAGTCGCAAAATTAATTTTCTTCCCAATAAATATCTGCGGTAATAATGTTCCGTTGATTATTTTTTGGGTACTGATTGCAGGTTTCTTTTTCACATTCTATTTTAAAGGCATTTCTGTTTGGGGCTTCAAACACGCACTTGACGTTGTTGCAAAACCTGCCGAAAAACATAATGACGGATGTGGTGAAGTTTCATCTTTCCAAGCATTAGCAACTGCTTTATCAGGTACAATCGGTATTGGTAGCATCGCAGGTGTAGCTATTTCGATTTCAATCGGTGGTCCGGGTGCTGCATTCTGGATTTTTGCAGGCGCACTTTTGGGTATGTCAATCAAATTTGTTGAAGCAACTTTAGCAGTAAAATATAGAAGATTTAACCTTGACGGTTCGGTTTCAGGTGGTCCTATGCACTATATCGCACACGGTCTTACTAGAAAGAAAATGCGTTGGTTAGGTCAACCTTTGTCTGTATTATATGCAATACTTTGTATTGGTGGCGGTATTACAGGCGGTAATATGATTCAAATTAACCAAACTGCGCACCAAATAGTATTCATTACCGGTGGTTCACATAGTATTTTTCATGGCTATACTTGGTTAATCGGTTTAGTTGCAGCAGTTCTTATCGGTATGGTAATTGTTGGTGGTATTAAAAGTATAGCAAAAGTTACAACCATTTTAACTCCGACAATGTGTTTATTATATATTGTTTCAGGTTTAATTGTTATTTTTGCAAACTTTATGAACATTCCTCATGCTATCGCTTTGATTATTCGAGAAGCTTTTAATCCTACAGCAGTTGCAGGTGGTGTAATAGGTACAATTATCATTGGTTTAAGACGTTCTGTTCAATCAAACGAAGCCGGAACAGGTGCCGCTGCGATTGTTTACGCGACTGCTCAAACTAAAGAACCTGTTTCACAAGGTTTTGTAGCTTTGTTAGAAACATTCTTAACCGGTGTTCTTTGTTTATTCACTTCTTTTGCAATTGTATTTTCAGGTGCTTGCACACACGCAGCAAAAGAAATTTCAGGTATCGAATTAGCATCAAATGCTTTCCAATCTGTAATTCCGTTCTTCCCGATTATTCTTTCAATAATCGCTGTAATGTTCGCATTATCAACATTGATTTCTTGGGCTTATTACGGACAAAAAGCTTGGACATTCTTGTTTGGTGAAGGTAAAAAACGTGTTCTTGCATTTAACTT
>CAKVGW010000107.1 GCA_934747325.1 uncultured Candidatus Melainabacteria bacterium
AAATGCTAAAATATAAATGTAAGTCGAAGGCAACTAGTGAATTGTCGGATTTCGACGTTATGTTATGATTAGGCATTGTGTGTGTATTCGGCTTACTTCTTTAAAAACCAAATCTTTTCTTCATAATATTAGCCTTGCTCCTTTTGTCTCTCTTCCGAAAGGAGCTTTCTGTTACCCCCTCTTTACATTTCGCCATGTTTAAGCTTAAATAAAATTACTGAGGTTAATCCTCTAGTTCTTTAGAAAGTGAATTACAAATATTTGAGTAATCCAAATATCAAACTGGCCAAATTTGCAGGTTTCTGCTACGGAGTAAAAAGAGCGGTAGAAACGGCAAAAAAATTAAAGCAAGAAAACCCAAACAAAAATATTTGCATTTTGGGCGAACTTATTCATAATACAGACGTAATCAATGAACTTGAGTCTTTAGGGATAAAAACTATTTATGACATTCCTGCTCAAGGCGATGGAATTTGCATAATCAGAAGTCATGGCGCAACTCCTGAGGTTTTTGAACAAATCAAAAACGCAGGTTTTGAAGTTGTAGATTTAACTTGTCCTGACGTTAAAAAAGTTCAACAAAGAGCCGTTGAACTTGCCAAAAACGATTATTTTGTAGTAATTGTAGGCAAACCTAATCATCCTGAAGTTATGGCAATTAAGGCAAATGCGGATTTATATTCTGATAAAGTTGTTGTCGCAACTTCTATAGAAGAACTGGCACCTTATGCTGCTCAAATAAAATCACACAGAAAAGTCGGAGTTGTTGTTCAGACTACACAAATGGTTTCTTCTCTAAACCTTGTTGTTAATTATTTGAACACATTAGCAAAAGAAGTTTTAATTTATAATACAATTTGCCAATCAACCGCTATGCGCCAAAAAGAAGCAAAAGAACTTGCAAAAGAAAGCGATTTGATGGTGGTTGTAGGTTCTAGAAAAAGTGCAAACACAAGCCACTTAGCAGAAATTTTAAAAGATTGTACAAAAACAATTCATATCGAAAACGATACAGAATTAGATAAAAACGATTTAGAAGGAGTTGAATCAATCGGAATTACAGCCGGCGCATCTACTCCACAAAAAATTATTGATAAAGTAATTGATAGGATAAAAAATTGATGAAAAGTTTATGAAAAGTTGAGGAGTTGAAAAGCGGAAAGGTTGAACAGTTCATTAAGTTCGCAAATGCTCACATTTTTATATGATTTATGACCGAAGGGAATTAAATAAACTATTCAACTTTTCCACCATTCAACTTTTCAACTAAAACAAAAGATACACAAAAGAAAGGAAAATAAAAAATGACAACAGAAGTTAAAGACGAATTTGAAATGCTGTTAGAAGAAAGCTTTGCTAAATCTAACACAGTTGCTGATATCGTAGAAGGTACAGTAATTAAAAAAGAACAAGATGGTTATCTTGTAAGCGTAAAAGGCGCTAAAATGGAAGCATTCTTGTCAAACAGAGAATTATCAAGCGACGTTGAAGAATTAGAAATCGGCGACGTTAGAGAATTCTACGTATTAAAAGAAGAAAACAATGAAGATGCTATGCAATTATCTCTTAAGAGAATCGCATTTGCTCAAGCTTGGGCTCAACTTAATGACGCTAAAATCCAAGGCGATACAATCCTTGCTAAAGTTGTTTCAACTGTTAAAGGCGGTGTTTTGGTTGACGTTGCAGACCTTAAAGGTTTCATCCCATCTTCTCAATTGAGAACTGGCACTCCATTCGATGGTTTAATTGACCAAAAAATCGAAGTTAAAGTTCTTGAAGCTGATCCTAAGAAAAACAAACTTATCTTATCTCAAAGACAAGCTGTTGC
>CAKVGW010000108.1 GCA_934747325.1 uncultured Candidatus Melainabacteria bacterium
ATGGTTAAAGTAACTATGGGACCTGAAAAGAAAACAAGAGTTAGAAGTGAAAAAGAAAATAGACTTGTATCATACCATGAAGCTGGTCACGCAGTAGTAAGTCACTACTTAGAAACACAAGACCCAGTACATCAAATATCAATTGTACCAAGAGGCATGGCTGGTGGTTATACAATGTACAGACCAACAGAAGATAAAAACTTTATGTCAAAAACAGAAATGGAAGAAAATATTGTATCTCTTTTAGGTGGTAGAGTTGCAGAAGCTTTAATTTTAAATGATGTTTCAACAGGTGCAAGTAATGATATAGAAAGAGCAACAAAAATTGCTAGAAGTATGGTTACAAAATATGGTATGAGCGAAAGAATTGGTACTTTAATGCTTGGTTCTGATCAAAGTGAAGTGTTCTTGGGTAGAGATTTTGCTCAATCTAAAGAATATTCAGAGGAAACAGCAGGTATAATAGATGAGGAAACAAAGGCTATTATTGATAAAGGCTATAACAGAGCTAAACAAATTCTTACAGACCATGTTGATAAATTACATGCGGTTGCTGCAGTTTTACTTGAAAAAGAAAAAATTGAAGCAGATGAATTTGAAAGAATTTTTAGTGAAGAATAGTAATTTAAAGGTGAAGTGTGGAAAAACATTTCATCTTTTTAAAATTTTGATAAAATAACTTTTCCTACCTATGTCAATAGTTTTTGAAAATGTCTTAATCTATTGTTGTAATATTATTAAGTCTTAATTCATTGACCAATCTGTCTTGGGATGTAGTCTTATCAATCGCTGAATGTGAACGGGATTTCTTTTAGTACTTTTTCGAATTTTTGGTGATTTAATGCCAGCATTCATTAAAGTATGATAAATACAAGTATATGGGACACTTATGTTTTCGGCACTTTCTAAATATTCTTGAAAGTGTTTAAAATTAAAGTCTTAATATTTGTTACGATAAAGTAGTATAATAGAATCAGAGAAGAATGGGGAGCTAATAATGTCTATGATTTTGCAGGTAATGTGGATGAATGGACACAAGAACAGAATGAAAGTTCATATCGTGTTGTTCGTGGTGGCTTGGTGGTCGACTATGGTGTGGACAATAAGCCTGTTGCCAATCGCGATTACCTCAAACATGATTGCTGGTATTTCTCCAACATTTGTTTTCGTGTTACGCTTTGTATTAAGTAGCACTGAAAATTAAATTATTGTATCCAAGTAAAGACAGAGGGAGAGAACTTTGAGATTTCAGAGTTTCTCCTTCTTTTTTATAATATTTTAAACCAAATTTTTCTTTTTATAAACTTTAAGAATTCTGATATATTTCCTTTAGTAAATGTTGTTTTGTCTAATAAAAAGGCGTGACTTTTATCTATATAAAGGTAGAAAAAATCTTTTGTTTCGTATATTTTATACAATTGCCAATATTTTATCTTTTCTAAATTTTTAGTATCTGAAATAGTAAAATATTTTTCATAAAATTTGAATGTAAATTCTTTTTCTTTTTCGAACTTTTCTGTTTTTAATTCTTTTTTTATTAATGTTATTGGATGAAAAAATCTGTAAAAACAGAAAAGGAATAATGCAACTAGTAATATGAGTCCTGTTAGTTTATTTTTATATTGGAAATTTACAATAATACAAAAACAAATAAATAAGATTGTTACTATAGTAGTAAAAATGTATCTATTTCCAAATTTATTTTGATGGAATTGTAAATATTTTGAATATGTTTCTTTGGTATATTTTGTTTTATTTTTATATAATAC
>CAKVGW010000109.1 GCA_934747325.1 uncultured Candidatus Melainabacteria bacterium
TATAACGGTTTTCTGCGTTTTCGTTAAGTTCCCACGCTACTTTAATAATTTGATCCATTTTTACCTCTTTTAATCGTTTAACCTGATTTTATAACACACAAAAACATTTGTCCATAGGCAATTTCTTAATAAAACTTAATATTGTGCTTAAAAAAAGCAATTTTTTATAAAAGGAATACTTTATATATACATACGAGATATTAATAAGGAGAAAAATATGACAATTGGTTACACTCATTCATTATTTACAGGCAATTTAAGATCGCTTGCATTGCAAGTTGATAAAAAGGAAAATAATGGAAATGGAAATGGTCTTATTGACGGTAATGAAGTCAATAAGTTTAAAACATTAGCTAAGCAAAAATATGGTATAAATTTTGATTTTAATTCAATAACACAATCTTCTGTAAAAAAGGTTGCTATAAAAGATAAAGATAATAATTATATTTATCATAATGGCATTGAATTAAGTCATAAATATCAAAATAATGGTACAAATTCTACAACAATTTCATTCTTAAATGGCGGTGATCCTTTTGCAAAATCTTCAAACAAGACTGCAAAAATATCATACATGCCGGAAGCTGACTTTAAGAAATCTCAGGAATATGTAAATAAACAAGAGTCAGCAATCAGAACCAAAATTGATGCTAAGCAGAATGAAAAAGCACAACAAAAAACAAATACCCAAAAAACACCAAGCTTTTTGGAAAGTCCAATCGCTTGGCTTAAAGATCGTTTGTTAAGACATTAGTTATTCCATCAAAGTTGTCATAAGTATTGGATCGCCATCTGTTGCAAGAACTGTATGTTCAAAGTGCGCAGATGGTTTTCTGTCTTTTGTTACAACTCCCCATTTGTCGTCTTCAACAAAAACTTCGTCGCCACCAAGATTTAACATCGGTTCAATTGCGATAACGGTATTTGGTTTGATTAGAGTTTGGTCACCAACTCTATAGTTGAATAAAAACGGGTCTTCGTGCATTTCATGACCAACACCGTGTCCGCCATATTGACGAACAATGCCTAATTTATAACTGTTAGCAACATCTTCTATCGCGCCTGAGATATCATCTAGAACATTTCCTGCTCTCATTTTAGAAATACCCGCAAATAGAGCTTCTTCAGTTGCTTTCATAAGCATTTGTTTTTCTTCTGAAATTTTGCCTACAGCATAAGACCAAGCACTGTCACCAACCATGCCACCGTAAGTTGCTCCAACGTCTATAGCGATTATATCGCCTTCTTTAAGAATTTCTGTTTCTGATGGAATTCCGTGAACGACTTTTTCGTTAATTGAAGTGCAAATGCATGCCGGAAAACCAGCGTAACCAAGAAATGTCGGAATAGCTTTATTTTCTTTAATAACTTTCATTGCTATGTTGTCTAATTCTTTGGTTGAAATACCCGGTTCAACAACTTCTTTCATTTTTTTATGAACAAGTGCAACAATGTGTCCTGCATGTCGCATTCTTTTAATTTCGTCACGAGATTTTTTGTTAATCATAAATTCCTCAATTCTTTTTCTTAATTTTAAGCTTAAGACGCGATAAATTCAAGAAAAAAATTTTTTAAAACTTTTTGCTTGACATTAAACTTTGATTTGGTAATATAGAAATTGTCGATAAGCCCCCATCGTCTAGAGGCCTAGGACAACACCCTTTCACGGTGTAGACAGCGATTCGAATTCGCTTGGGGGTACCA
>CAKVGW010000110.1 GCA_934747325.1 uncultured Candidatus Melainabacteria bacterium
CAGTTAATTTCGTTCTACTTGTTGGCGATTTATATGGCAGAAGTTAAAAACTCTATGCCAAAAGAAGAATTAGTTAATTTGAAACATGAATTAATTGTTCTTCCGCAAAAAATAGAGAAAATTTTAGCGCATACAGATGATGTTCAAAAATGCGCAAGAGCGTTCTCCAGCGCAAAAGACTTTATCTTTATTGCAAGAGGAATTAACTTCCCAACAGCGTTAGAAGGTGCTTTAAAACTTAAAGAAATTAGTTATATAAACGCAACAGGATATACTGCAGGCGAATTAAAACACGGTCCTATTGCAATGTTAGATGAATCTATGCCTGTGCTTTCAATCTTGATGTCAGGCAAAGTATTTGATAAAATCATGTCAAATTCAGAAGAAGCAAAAGCTCGTAACGCACGAATGATTGCACTTACAGATTGTACAGATTCAAAAATGGAAGAACTTTTTGATTACATAATAAGAGTTCCGGAAATTTCAGAAATATTATCACCTGCACTTGCAATTGTTCCATTGCAGTTGTTAGCTTATTATATCGCAGAATTTTTGGGCAAAGACGTTGACCAACCTAGAAATTTAGCAAAATCCGTAACTGTTGAATAAATGGAAAATTGAAAATGGAAAGTGGAAAATTATTAAATTCGCTTCGCTCATAAATGTAGAAATGTAGGTTGAGCATTCTTGCCCAACAATAATAATAAAACGGAATGTTATTTATATGATAAAAATTTCAAATCTCGAAGATGCTTATAATACTTTAAATACTTGTTATCAAGATTTTAAAGCAAATCAAGAGTCGCCATTGATTGAATATATCGCAGATTCTTGTGTTAAAAGATTTGAATATACTTTAGAAACGGCTTGGAAACTTGCTAAAAAGGTTTTTATTGAAAAATATGGTAAAACAGAAAAAGAACTTTCAATGAATAACATTTTTAGGTTTATGCAAGGCTATGGTTATGCGGAAAATTGGGAAAGATGGCGAGATTATTACCAACAACGTAATAATACAGCGCATGAATACAATCTTGTTAAATCAAGAAAAATATTGGAATTAGTTCCTAATTTTTTGGCTGATGTAGAAAATCTAATCAAAGGATTAAAAGAAGATAAATAGTAGGTTGGGCATTCTTGCCCAACAATAATTTTAGGAAAAACAATGCCAATTAAAGGTTTAACCGAAAAAGAAGAAACTATTGTAAAAAATATTCTTAAACCATATTTTTCAAAGTATGATTTCTATTTTTATGGCTCAAGAGTTAAAGGCAATTTTCGTCCACTTTCAGACTTGGATATTTTAATGAAATCAAATTCAGAAATTAATTTAAATGATATTGAAGAAATTAAAGAAAAATTCGATGAAAGTGATTTATCTTTTGTCGTAAATCTGGCGTATGATGTAAATGAAAATTTTTATAATTTAATTATTTGTGATTTAATAAAGGTCGGGTAAATTTGGCATATCTGCCCAGCAAAATAAAATATAGGTAAATTTTATGCAAGTCGTATCAGAAATAATCGAAATACCAAACAATAATGCGCCAACCGTTGAATACATCGAATCTGAGTTAACAAAACGCAACATTAATCCTCTAAGATGGGCGAT
>CAKVGW010000111.1 GCA_934747325.1 uncultured Candidatus Melainabacteria bacterium
GATGCTTTTGTCGATGCAGTATTACCAGGATATAGAGAAGTTGAAGAATCTTTAAATAGTATGAATCAAGAATAATATAAAAAGGACATAATTTTAAATAAAAAATTATGTCCTTCATTTTATACATAAATAGGCTTTCTAAAATTTCTATAATATAAATAATTTAAACCACTAATACAAATAATTTTAATAAAATATTAAATTGAAGTCTTGTAATATTTTCCCTGCCACAAATCCTGTTCTTTCAAAATTTTATCAAACCCATTTAAAACCCATTTCTTATGCAAATTCCACTCAGGAGCAACCAACAAATCCTTAGGAGCGTCACCAGAAATTCTATGAATAACAATATCTGGCAAAATATGAGTAACAACATAAGTAAGAGCATCCAAATAATACTCTAAAGTAATAGGCTCATATTGGCCAGAAAAAAACATATCAGCAAGAACAGTATTTTTTACAATATAAGTAGAATGAATCTTCAAACCCTGAATATTATGCTTTTTAATAAAATCAACAGTATTTTTCAAATCATCAAAATTTTCACCTGGTAAACCAATCATAATGTGAGCTACAACATCAATTCCAGCATTATTCAATAACTTAACAGCAGTTGTAAATTGAAGGCTAGAATAACCACGGTTAATTAAATTGCCAGTCTCTTCATTAGAAGTTTGCAAACCGAGTTCAACACAAACATAATAGTTATCTTTGTAAGATTTCAACAAATTTACAATGTCTTCATTTATGCAATCAGGTCTTGTAGCAACTTCTAAACCAACAATTCTATCATCAATTAAAGCAGCATCATATTTAGCTTTCAGCATATCCGAAGAATCATATGTGTTTGTAAAATTTTGAAAATAAGCAATAAACTTATTAGCACGTTTACTACGATAACTATCAAAATAATTTTTTACTTGATTACTAATTTTTTCAGTTATAGAGTCACCAAAGCCACAACGTATTAATTCACCAGAACCTTTTTCACTACAAAAAATGCATCCTTTTGTAGATATAGTTCCATCTCTATTCGGACAGGTAAAGCCACCATCAATACAGATTTTTAATGTTCTTTCTCCAAATTTTTCTTTTAAATAATTGTTTAAATGTTTATATCTTTCTTTCTCTTCCATAATGGTTACAGTATAGCAGAAAAAGGCAAATGAGACAAGTGGGACAGGCAAAATTTGCCTCATATATTTGTCAAATCTTGTCAATGTAATAAAAAATTAATAGAAAAACTTTAAAAAATTCAAAAAAGTGATATAATACAACTGTAAAACAAAACTTACAAAAAATAATAAAAAACACAACCAAAAAAGGAAAGTGATACAAATGATACAATTATTTGAAATCAAGAAAAAAGTAAAACAAATGAAGAACACAGACAAAGAGTTGCTAGAAAAATACATAGAGACATCAAAGAAAAACAAAGAAGAAATACTAAAAGAATACAACACAAAAGAAGAAGGACTAACACAAAAAGAATACGAAAAAAGATATGAACAAAACGGTCCAAACATAGTAGTAAAAAACGAAAAAAAGAGTTGGCTAGAATTCTTCATAAAATCATTTAATGATAAATTCATATA